>JAYVSA010000474.1:0-4416 GCA_043775765.1 Breznakibacter sp.
GTTTCGAGTCATTTTGATTCAATTGAAGTGAGAGCTCAGAATCGCGAGTTTATTTCCCATACAGGAAAGGTAGGGGAAAAGCGTGTTTCTGTAATTTCAACTGGTATAGGCACCGACAATATCGATATAGTACTTAATGAACTAGATGCATTGGTAAATATCGATTTTGATACAAGAACGGTTAAGGATAAATTAACGAGTTTGGATATTGTTCGAATTGGTACATCTGGTTCTTTACAAAAGAATTTACTGGTTGATTCTTGGCTTATTTCTAAGAAATCTATTGGTTTCGACGGATTATTGAATTTTTATAGTAACAGAGATTCTGTTTGTGACGTAGATTTTGAAAAATCATTTACTTTGCAACTCAATTGGAATAAATTACTTACCGCGCCTTATGTTTGCGATGCTTCGGAGAAGCTTTTTAATAAACTTTTTTGCGACAAACTTGTTTCTGGTGTAACCATTTCTGCACCAGGTTTTTATGGACCACAGGGTAGGGTGCTTAGGCTTCCAATTGCTGATGCTGAAATAAACGAAAAAATAAGTAATTTTAGATATCAGCAATATCAAATTACCAATTATGAGATGGAGTGTTCTGCAATTTATGGTCTTTCAAAGCTATTGGGACATAATGCAGTTACGGTTTGCATGATTATTGCTAACCGAAAGGCAGGTACTTTTAGTAGTAATTATAGAGTGGAAATGGAAAAGCTTATTCAATATGTTTTGGATAAACTATCTAAATAGTTGAAAATTAATGGATAAGAAACACTTGTTAGCACTTTTGTCATTGCTCGATGAACCGAGTGATGATATTTTTAAAACCCTTGAAATGGAGTTGGTTTCAATGGGTGTTGATGTTATTCCTACGCTTGAAAAAAAGTGGGAAAGTGTTTCGAGTGAATTGGCTCAAAATAGAATAGTTGAATTAATTCATAAGATTCAGTTTAATGACGTTAAGCAACAATTGAAGATGTGGGCTCAAAACGGAGGTAACGATCTCTTTTATGGAGCCTATTTGGTTGCAAAATACCACTTTCCGAACCTCTCCTATGAGATGATGAATGAGGTGATGAATATTATTCGAAGGGATATTTGGTTTGAAATAAACGATCAACAATCTGCTCTCGAAAAAATTAGAGCTTTTAACCGAGTATTTTTTTCGCAATATAAATTTCAAAGAAATCCTACCGATCTATTTTCAATAAAAAATAGTCTTATCAATTCTGTTCTTGAATCGAAACGAGGAAACGATATTTCGCTTGGAATTTTATACATGGTACTTTGTCAGAGATTAAGTTTGCCTGTTTATGGCGTAAATTTGCCTATAAATTTTATTACGGCATACATGAACGTGCATCCTTCGCCTATTTCAATAAAAAAAGAGCCAAAAGATATCTCCTCAATTGATTTATCTTATTCAACTATCCTGTTTTTTATAAATCCGTTTATTGATGGGGTCATTTTAAGTAAAAGAGATATTGATTTATTTCTGGAAGATCAAAATATACCTTCTAATCCATCATATTTCAGACCTACTAACAATATTCAAATTATAAATATTCTGCTTCATAATTTAGAGTCGTGCTACGATGTCGGCAACAGTCTCGTTAATGTTGATGAGATTCAGCAGCTCAGTTTACAGTTATTATAACAACTCTTTTATTATGTTAAAGAATATTGAGCCCCAAAAGGTATGGGATTTCTTTTTTCAGATCTGTGAAATTCCTCATCCTTCAAAACATGAAGAGGAGCTTGTTAATTTCCTCAAGAATTTTGCAATACAAAGAAATCTCTCTTTTTATGTTGATAACGTGGGCAATGTTGTTATCAGAAAGGAAGCTTCTGATACTTCAATACAACGTGAGACTGTTGTTTTACAATCTCATCTCGACATGGTGTGTGAAAAATTACCTGAACTAAATCACGATTTTCTGAAGGATTCAATAAAACCCGTTTATGAAAATGGTTGGGTAAAAGCTTCAGGTACTACTCTGGGTGCCGATAATGGTATAGGTGTAGCTACAATGTTGGCAATTTTAGATTCTAATAACCTGATTCATGGTAAATTGGAGGCTCTGTTTACAATTGATGAAGAAACTGGACTAACAGGTGCTATTGCCCTTACTCCTGAAATGCTCGAGGGTAAAATATTGCTCAACCTTGATTCCGAAGATGATGGTGAGATTTATATTGGCTGTGCTGGAGGTGTAGATACCATAGCAACATTACCAATAGATTTTATGGATGTTGATACAAATCATTTCGCATTTAAACTTACGGTTTCAAACTTAGAAGGTGGACATTCTGGTGATGATATTGGAAAAGGGTTACATTCTGCAAATGTAGTATTGGCTCAATTTTTATTAGAATTTAGTAATTTATTTCAAATCCAAATTGCTGATATCTATGGCGGAAATCTTAGAAATGCCATAGCGCGTGATGCTTACGTGGTATTTGTGGCCGACAAGAAATATAAAGAGCCTGTGAGGGTTGAGTTTAACGTCCTTTTGGCAGAATTGGAAGAGGATATTACTCGCACAGATGCAAAAGCGCAAATTCGACTTGAGAGTTCCGATTTGCCCGATAAGGTTTTCTCAAAATATCAGACCGAGAATATCATCTCCGTAATGCATAATTTGCCACATGGCGTTATCGAATGGAGCGAGAGAATTGATGGGTTTGTGAAGACTTCTACAAATTTTGCGTCTACTAAAATTATAGATGGTATTTTAGTAATAACTACAAGTCAGAGAAGTTCTTCCACAACTTCAAAAGAAATGATTGCCCAAAGAGTTGTCGATGTATTTTCGAAAAACGGATTCTCAGTATTGCATGAACATGATTATCCTGGATGGGAGAGTGCTGAGGATTCAAAATTGATACAGAAGGCCAAACGGAGTTATTTTGAACTTTTTAATGAAGAGGTTAAAATAAAGGAAATCCATGCAGGATTAGAATGTGGTCTACTCGCCGATACTTTTACAGATATGGAGATAATTTCGTTTGGACCAACTATTAAAGGAGCACACTCCCCAAATGAGCGAATTGAGGTAAGGGCTGTAGAGCGATTTTGGGAATTCTTAATTAAACTCCTCGACGATGTTTCAAAAGTTCAATGACCTTCAATTATTGAACCATCTTCAATGACTTCAAATCAATCTTCTTTTTGGCTTTTGATGAAATTGGTAATTGAGTCGCTGGTGCACAATTTGAACACCCACCGCTACATCCCAATTGTTTTTTAGAGAAGAAAATCGTTCTTACAGTTTTGTAAATTGTAAAAACAATTGCACTTAAAATAATGATGTAAGTTAATATGTCTTGCACAACTTTATTGTTAAGTTAATTAGCACTAAGTTTAAAAATACCTCCTCAAAATTGACTCACTGTTTTGTTATGTCAAGTCAAATTTATTTCAGAAACAGTTCTATTAATTTTAACTCACATCCTATCTTTTTGTTCAAAATGATTTCAGTTTCAATGCTAGATTCGGCCAATTTTTAGTCTTGAAAATAGACCAAAATATTCTATTTCCAATTTTATTTTTTATTGAATAGGAGATTATAATACAGACTTTTACCACCTCATTTTACCAATATCGCAAATTCTAATTATCAAAAAAAACCACTTATATAAACGATAATTTGCATTTTTTTATTTACCAAAATCAATTCGAATTATTATTTATCAAATAGATATGTGTCAACCTAATTGTTAATAATTGTTTAAATATTGTGTATTTTTAATGCGAACAATGATATGTTTTATTTAATATAATACCATTCTCTTAAACAAAAACCACTATTTACTTTTTGCATGAATAGAAGCCAAAGGCATAGGAGATATTTTAAATCACTTAATATCGATATTATTTAGTATCTTATAGATAAGATTTAATAACTAAATTTATAAGAAGATGGACAATCAATTCCTTGCTTTTGTTAATTTTTTAGGCGGATTATCTCTGTTCCTTTTAAGCATGGATTTTTTAGGAAGTGGAATGAAAAAGCTTTCGAGTAATCATCTTAAAAGCTTCTTGCAACTCGTTACAAAAAATAGATTTGGAGGATTAATTTTTGGGTTTCTTTTTACATTATTATTTCAAAGTAGTTCGGCTGCAACAGTCGTTTTAGTTGGTTTTATTGATGCAGGTATTTTAACACTGATTCAAACATTACCTGTTCTTTTAGGATCTGGTGTTGGAACCACAATTGCCGCCCAACTTATCTCGCTCAATCTCGCTGAGTATTCTTTATTGATAGTAACATTAGGTGTATTTCCCTTTATTTTTGGAAAAAAGAGAGTGCAAGCTATCGGTAAAGTCATACTTGCAGTTGGTTTAATTTTCTTTAGTATTAAAATAATGAGCGGGTCAATAATGCCATTTCGGTCAAGTAATCTTTTTTTAGA
>JAYVSA010000475.1:0-4873 GCA_043775765.1 Breznakibacter sp.
TTTGAATAACCCTCAGATAGCCTTTATCCATCCATCCGCTACAAAAAATAGCCTCTGGCTGTAACTCCTTCACTAAATTAAATAGTTGATTTTGATTTAATTCTGCCCGCAGGTAACGTTTTATATTTGCATTGAAATGAAAGATAAATGGTACTCGCTCTGACACGTCATAATGCACTACATGTACCTCAACTCCATTATTAGCTAATTGATTTAGGCATGAAACCATGTAACCAGAAAGTTGGACATATAAAAAAACAACTCTATTCATCGTTTTAAAAGTGAAGTAACAGGAGCTGAAAGATAATTAACTAATTTTTTAAGAATAGAGACTGACCTACTAAAAGTTGACGTATGAGCATTTGATTCTTCTCCAAAATGTATGGTGTGAAAGATGTATCTGAATTTATTAAAAATCCCCTTGGTATAGACAACCCGCTCTATTGCAATAGAATAACCGCTATTTTTATTTTCCGTTTGAAGGGCTAATTGTGAACAGAACTCTTTTTCAGATTTCGGCGAAAGGGGTTCAACTCCAATAATGGAACGGTTAAAAAGAAAGATTACTTTCGAGAGTATTTCATACACAGGCTTTTCAATACCATACTTCGTTAACCAGTGTTTGAGGTTTGATGCATCGTAATTTTGGAGTGACTCTAAAACCTTAAAGATGTCCAAATACCAATAAATACGGTATTCACCTCTCTTTTCTGAATAATAGATATGTAGAGCCAAATAGCAGATTAGCAAATATGAATCTAAATTTTCAACATTGGAACCTGCTTGAGAATATTGTATTAAATGATTCCAAACATCTTCAACAGGAATATTATACTGAAGGTTTGCTGGCAACAAACGACTGTGTATTTCCACACTGGTATTAAAAATCCAAAAAGGTGGATATTGGTGTCCTAAACTCTGTAAAAAAACACTCTGATTATCTTCTTGTTGCGTAGCACCTAGCTTAAAGAGTATTTCTTTGCTTTTTTCATAGTCGGCCGGATGAATTAAAATATCAATATCCGACATGCCCCGTGCAGAGGTGTCATTATAAATATAGGGTAACAGAAAAGCACCTTTTAGTGGAATATAATTAATCTTATAGAGTTCAAAAGCTGTGGTTATTTTGGTATAGGTTTGAAATAGTTGGGTATTTCGAAGAGTGATAGTAAAATACTGATTTTTGAGAATCTTTTTTAGTTGTTGATGCAACTCTCCTTGAGATGGATGATTATAGATGAACGAGGTGAGTCCGTGATGTAGAATAGCTTTTTGATAATTATTTGACAACTCACTTTCAAAACAGACATTTTTCGGAAGCTCCTTATTTTGGAGGTAAGACAGCAATATTTTAACAATCTCTGGAGATAAAGAGAAACTTTTATGGTCTTTGTTTGACATTGGGGAAAATAATAACTCCTTTTTTCAAAAGTATGCAAAATGATTGATTCTTCATTGCAATAATAAGAGAAATAATTCTATATTTGCTTATATAATAGATTGTTTTCAGAATAATATAAGTAACTATTACTTTATGAATACAAATGAACCGCTAAGCACGTCGTTAGTACAAGATTGGGGGGAAAAAGTTATCCTTGTTGTTGAAGATGTAGATACCAATAAAATCTTTTTTGATGCAGCGCTTAGAAAAACTCATGCTAAAATCATTTGGGCAAAAGATGGTCAGGAAGCAATTGATATGTTTAAAGAAAATGTGGTTGATTTAGTTTTAATGGATTTGCAATTACCAATTGTAGATGGTTATACAGCAACTCGTGAACTAAAAAAAATAAACAGCTCAATTCCTATTATTGCCCAAACAGCTCATGTTATGTCGGGCGAAAGAGAGAAGTGTATTGAGGCTGGATGCGATGATTACTTGGCAAAACCTATTCGCTTACAAATACTGATGGAGACTTTATCGAGATTTTTAAATGCCTAATGAATTGGGTATAAATGGAGATAAGAGATAAGTTAAAATAAGAATAAAAAGATATAATTTTAGAGTATAAAAGAGGGCACGAGGTATTACTTCGTGCTTTTTTTATGGCTCTTCTTCGCCAAACAGTGTGGAATGGTATTTTTGAACTTTGCGTCTTTTCGTTTATTTTGTTTTTGAACAAACAGCAGCCATTTTAGGTAGGTAATTCTTTTGCGTAAGTGACGCAGAGGAAATCCTTTTTGCCCTCTTATTTACCTAAAATATTAACGACTTGTGGGCAAAAAGATTGGAACGGAAGCACGACCCGTTAGGGATACGCCCAAACCTCAATTTATAAACGCCTATTGGTTGCCTAACATCTCTTTACGAACCTCTGTGCAGTAAGTGACTTGATTAACCGTAAACTATTCTGTTACCTTCATTTCTGTTCTACGATTTTTTGCTCTTCCAGCTTCGGTATCATTAGTTGTAATGGGTTGTGTAAAGCCGTAACCAATGGCCTTTAAGCGAATTGGAGTAATTCCTTTTTCGGTTAAAAACTTTTGTACAGATTGTGCCCTCTGCAGTGAGAGTGTTTTATTGAGTGATTCGGTGCCTTTGTTATCGGTATGACCCGATAATTCTATTTTGACACTCGGATTATTTTGCAGAAAAGCGAGTAGTTTAGTGAGTTCTACCAATGATTCTGGAAGTAGTTTGGCCGAATTGGTATCGAAGAAAATATTCTCTAAAACCGCCGATGCGTTAATTGTTATTGGCTTTAAATAAATATCGGCAACCATTGGCTCAGTAACACTGGTTGATTTTGAAAGATTAACATTTTGAGAATAGAACAGATAACCTGTTTTCGATACGTTTAATGCATAGTTGATACCGATAGGTAGGCAGATAAGAAACTCTCCTTTGTAGTTGGTGGTTGACTGTACGGCTAATTCACTGTTAGATAAATTTAATAGCTCGAAGGAGGCGCTCAACTGCTCTTTTGTATTGAAGTCGAAAACTCTTCCCTTGAGGTAGGAAGCTGGAGTTGGACGAAGGGTATCGGGCATTAGAAAGGAGTATAAATCCTTACCATTATCTCCATTATTGTATCTACTAGAGGAGAAATATCCACGATCTCCCTTTGAGTTAAGCACAAATCCTATCTCATCACCTGCAGTGTTAGTTGGATAACCAAAGTTAACAGGTAAACTCCATTCGTTGTTTGGTTGGAGTCGAGACAAAAAGATGTCCATCTGCCCCATGCCCGTCCACCCATCCGACGAAAAATAGAGTGTTTTCCCGTCGGGATGTATGTAGGGTGAATTTTCATCGCCGTGAGAATTAATATGATTACCCATATTAATAAGATTTCCAAAGATAGGCGTCCCATCGGGTTTTGAGCCTACTATTTGAGCTGCCCAAATATCTAGTCCACCTTCTCCCCCACTTCTGCTCGATACAAAAAAAAGTGTTTTGCCATCGGCAGAGAAACAGGGCTGCCCTTCGAAACCAGCAGTATTTATAGGATAATCTAAATCAATTGGAGTGCTCCAACCATCTGGAGTACTTGTTGAAAAAAATATATCGCAACTTCCTTTCCCATTCACTCGCCCGCAAGCTGTAAAAAACATCCATTTACCATCAACAGAAAGTGATTGAGCTCCTTCATTGCCCAAAGTATTAATGTTTGAGGAGAGCTTATAACGCTTTTGCCACTCTTGAGTGCTACTATCGCGCTTAGAGACATAAAAGTCTTCGTGAAAATACTTGGGTAATCGAGGTAATTTACGTTGTGTGCTGAGGATAGAGTCGCGAGGTACAAGAACAGTAAAGACAAGTTCTTGCTCATCTCCCCGTAGCGAAGGCCAATATTCATCATAAGTAGAATTAATATTGTCACCCAAACTAATTGGTGTTATCTGAATGGGATGTCCAATGGCATATTTAGAAAACTTTATGTTTGCCAAACTCTTATCGGCCTTAGTTTTTGCGTCGTTATCTTTTGTTTTAGATTTATATTTTTCAAGATTTATGATGGCCTCATCATATTTGCCCTGATGAAATTGAGAAATTCCTAAATTATAGAATGTAGGAATAAAGAATGTAGAATCGAGTTTAAGGGCAATTAAAAGGGCTTTTTCTTCCTGGGGATAGTCTTTTTGCTGATTGTATAAGTCGCCTAATAACAGGTATGCCTCAACAAATTTATCATCTTCTTGCGTTGATTTGACAAGATACTCTTCTGCTTCATCATATTTGCTCAAATAGAGGTTATCAGATCCCTTAAGATACAAATCTTTGGCTCGCTCGCTTTTAGAAGTTAGTTTTTGTGCATCCACAATTGATAAAAACAGTGTAATTGAAAGCAGAAGTAGCGTAAATTTTGTTTTCATAACTAAAGTATTTCACCAAGTTCGATAAAATATGTGCAAGTACCTATTCTTTAGGCAGAGCTGAATTAATAACCAATTTAGTACGGGCTATAAGCTCATCTTCTCGTTCAAGATAGAGTTTTGTATTGATAGGTTCGTGGAAAACGAGTTTCGCTTTACCTGGCAAAAGTCCCCATTTGCCTTGATAGATCGCGTGCGAGTTTACAATGGTTACGGGTAGAATAGGCAACTGGAGATCAAAAGCAATTTTAAAAGCTCCACGTTTAAACTGGTTCATCTCATTTTTTCCACTTCTAGTCCCTTCTGGAAAAACCACAACAGAGGTTCCATTAACGAGTGTACGCTCAGCATCTGTAAGTGATTTAAACGCTTTTTGGGGAGATGAACGATCGATAAAGATGTGCCCTATTTTTTCACAGGCAATACCTAAGCCAATAACCCGCCGAAGCTCCTTTTTCATAATCCATTTAAAGTCTATTCCTAACCAGCCGTAGAGAATAAAGATATCTACCCCACTCTGGTGGTTCGATACAATGACATAAGATTGCTTTTTATC
>JAYVSA010000476.1:0-18050 GCA_043775765.1 Breznakibacter sp.
GACGGCTTGGAAACACCCGTCTTGATGTTGACTGCGTTAGGTTCGGTTGAAAATCGCATTGAGGGTTTGGACGGGGGTGCCGATGATTACTTGGTAAAACCGTTTCATTTCGATGAGCTTTTGGTGCGCATCTTTGCCCTTATGAAGCGCAATAAACGTCCGCAACAGGTGGATGAAGTGCTTACAATTGCCGATTTGGAGATTAACCTAACTGAGCAAAAAGTGCATCGCAACGGACAGTTTATAAATCTCTCACCAAAAGAGTATAACCTCCTGTTGGTGCTTGCAAAGGCAAAGGGTAGGGTGGTGTCGAAACAATTTATTGCCGACCAACTTTGGGATTATAACATCGACACAACAAACAATACCATTGAGGTCTATATCAATTTCTTGCGTAAGAAGGTGGATAAAGATTTTGAGGTAAAGCTCATTCATACGCGCACTGGCTTTGGATATTTTCTTAAAGAGGAGTAGTTTTAGTCCTCTCTTTTGTGCGGATAGGTAGGTGTAGTGTTTGTTTTTAATGGTTTGTTATGAAATTGCAAAATAGAATATCGGTAAATTTAAGTCTCTTCTTCTCAATATTGCATGTCATTATATCGCTTATTATTTATTGGCAATTCTCGCTTTTTAGAAAAGAGGAGTTTGCCTATTTGCTCAACGAAAAGGCCGCTACTTCGCTCAAACTAATTACCGAAGTAAAAGAGAGCGAGAAACAGTTGCTCAAACTCATAGACCAAAATACCATTAACAAACTCTTCGACGAAAAAACGCTCATCTTCAACGACTCTTCTAAGCTCATTTATAGCAGTGTAGACGATGCGGTGATTGATTGGTCGTTGGCCGATTTACGTTATCTAAAAAGCCATAGAACCTTTTATAGGCATCAAGATAAATACGATGTTTTTGGCATCTATTACAAATCACCCAAGGCAAACTATTATCTGCTCACCTCGGCCGAAGATGTTTATGGCAATCGGAAGCTCGAATATTTGAAGTTCTTGCTCATTGCTACTCTGCTGGTGGGCGTAACGGTTATGTGGATTACGTCGCTCTATTTTGTGCGCTCGGTCATATCGCCTCTTAATATTTTTCAGAAGAAAATCACCACCATTACCGAACGCAACCTCACCGAACGTTTTGAGGAGACAGAAAACAAAGACGAGATTAATTTGATGGCTAAAGCGTTTAATCAGATGATGTTACGCATTCAAAATTCCTATAAGAAACAACAGGAGTTTACCGCCAACGCCTCGCACGAACTCCGAACTCCTATTGCGCGCATCATCACACAACTCGAAAATTTGCAAATTATAGCGTCGCATTCGCCCCAAACAGCCGAGTATTTGGTGAGCATTAAAAACGATGCCAACCAAATGGCCGATTTAATTACATCACTCCTTTTGCTTTCTAAAGTTGAAGAGAATAGCGAAGTCCATTTTTTGGAGGTTCGACGCATTGATGAAATTTTGTTCGATGCTATATCCTTGGTTAAGAAGCAGTTTTCCGATTTTCAGGTGTCGTTCTCCATCAACGAAGATGACGATTCAGACCTTAATTTGGAGATTCCTTGTAACGAGTCGCTCTTGAAAATAGTGTTCATTAATTTGTTGAAAAATAGCTACTTCTATTCCGATAATCAGTCGGCCTCTATTGAAATAATTCCATTGGAAGACGGACAATTGGTTGTTCGAATCACGAACAGTGGGTGTATCATTGCAGAGAGTGAACAACATCTTCTTTTTCAGCCGTTTATGCGCGGGCGAAATGCGCAGTCGAAACCCGGAACAGGCTTGGGTTTACGCATTGCACAACGAATTTTAGCACATCACAAAGCGCAAATTACCTACCTGGCGTTAAATGACAAAACAAACGTGTTTGATGTTATTTTTCCGCTTTAAGCTATTTTTAAGGTCGTCTTTAAGGTCGCTTTAAGGCTGTAAGCAGATATTTGTATCATAAATATTATGATTACAGATATGAGATACTTCACACTACTTGTTTTACTTATTAGCACCTTTGCTCTTAAAGCCCAACAATCACTTACTGTTGAGCAGTGCGAAGAGCTTTTTCAAAAGAATAACTTGCAGCTTGTTGCCCAAAAATTTAATGTTGATGCGCAAAAAGCACTGGTTATTCAGGCTAAAATTTGGGATTTGCCCTATGTTACAGCCGAAGTGAATGCCTATAATCCGAATGATCACTCCTACTTCAACGTTGGCAAAGATGGACAAAAGGCTCTTGCTATTGAGCAACTTATTGTTTTGGGCAATCGCCGAAGAAACGAAGTTAAAATCGCAAACCTCAATGCCGACATTGCGGGCTATCAGCTCGAAGATCTACTCCGTAATTTGGGCTATCAACTTAAAGAGAGTTTCTACACACTCTACTTTTTAGAGAGTCAACTCGCCGCCACATCGGCACAAATGGACAATGTGGGGCTTTTGGTTGATGAATATAAGGTGCAGGTTGACAAGGGCAATATTACCATGAAGGATTTGGTGCGCTTGGAAGCTCTTTATTTCGGACTTCGGAACGATAAAAATGAGTTGCAAAACAGCATTCTCGCCACTCAAACTCAGTTGAAGTTGATCACTGGCACCAATGCCGACATTATTCCATTGGCCAACACCAAAATAGAAGATTATTACTACGCAAAAAGTATCGACTCCTTAAATGTTGATACGCTGGTTTCTATGGCGGTTTCTAAACGTCCTGATTTTCAAATTTCGGTGTTGAATAAAAATATTGCCGACCAAAATGTTCGATTGCAAAAATCGCTCAATATGCCCGACGTAACACTTGGTGGAAATTATAACCAACGTGGTGGTGTTTATCAAAATGAGATAAATCTAACCTTAGGCATCCCATTGCCACTCTGGAATAAGAATAAGGGAAACATTCGCATGGCAAAAAGCATCTCGCAAGAGCAAACTTACTTGCAGCAATTTTCTCAAAATCAGCTCACGGAAGAGGTACACACGGCTGTGCAAAAGTATAAAAATGCCTACGAGAGTTACAACTACCTCATAAATTCTAAAAGTGGCAATTTTACGGAGGTGTACAATGGTGTGACGACTAATTTCGCCAAACGAAACATCAGTATTTTGGAGTACACCGACTTTATGGAGAGTTACAACCATTCCATTCAAGAGTTCAATCAAATACGCCTCAACTTCATTCTCTCGGGCGAAAACTTAAATACAACCATCAATTCTAAAATTTTCTAAGCCATGATACAGTTAAAATTTATACCAATTATTACAATTTTGTTGCTCTCTGCGGTAAGTTGTGCGCCTAAGCCTGTTGCTGTTGATACTGAAGAGTCGTTTGTGCTTAGCGATACCATGTTGAGCACCACTACCACGGCAGAAGTGAAAATAGAGCCTTTGCGCAACGAAATATCTTTTTTTGGACAAATAGTGGCCGATAACAACAAACTCATCGAGGTGTATCCTGTGGTGGGTGGTAATGTGTTGAGTGTGAATGTTGAATTGGGCGACTATGTTCAAAAAGGTCAGCTATTGGCAACCATTCGAAGCACCGAAGTGGCCGAATATCAAAAGGAGGAGCTCGATGCCGAAAGTGATGTGTTGGTTGCCAAAAACAATCTTAAAGTGGCACAAGAGCTCTTCGATGGAAAACTGAACTCTGAGAGAGATGTTTTGGCAGCCAACAATCAACTCGAAAAAGCTCAATCTCAGCTCAATAGAATTAAAGAGACTTACAAAATTTATCATCTCAAAGATGGATCTATTTACGAAGTTCGAAGCCCAATAAGTGGATTCATCATTCAAAAAGATATTAACCAAGATATGTTGCTGCGAAGTGATCATACCAACAACATCTTCGATATTGCTGAGATTAACGAGGTTTGGGCTATTGCCAACGTGAGCGAATCGGACATTACGCAGGTGAAATTGGGGGTTGATGCTTATGTTACTACTTTAAGTTATCCGGATAAAGTATTTAAAGGCAAAGTCGATAAGATATTTAACGTTATAGACCCCGACACCAAAGCAATGAAGGTGCGCGTGGAGCTTGCAAACGCCGACTTTATGCTTAAACCAGATATGAGAGCCAACATCAAAATTGCCTACGCCGAAGATAAGCAGATGACCTCTATTCCATCGTCATCCATCATCTTTGATAAAAGCAAGAATTTTGTGATGATTTTTAAAGATCGAAACAACATAGAAACGCGCCAAATTGAGGTTTGTCGCCAAGTTGGGGATGTCACATTTATCTCCTCAGGGTTAAAGGTTGGCGAGAAAGTGATGACGCACAATCAGTTGTTGGTGTATGATGCGCTTAACGATTAATAAGGGGTTATAGGACATTTTGGCTCTAATAATTTAAAATTCGTACAATGAATAAGTTTATCAAAAATATAATAAGCTTCTCCTTGCTCAATAAACCGTTCACCTTCTTTTGGGTGGGAATATTGGTGATTGCTGGGTTTGTGGCTTTTAAAAATATGCCCATTGAGGCTTTTCCCGATGTAACAAATACGCAAATCATTATTGTTGCTGAGTGGAATGGAAAGAGCGCCGAGGAGATTGAGCGCTTTGTAACTACACCTATCGAAATTGCTATGAACTCGGTTCAAAAAAAGACCAGCGTTCGAAGCATTACGATGTTTGGCCTAACGGTTGTTAAAATCATTTTCGACGATGGTGTTGAAGACTCTTTTGCACGTCAGCAGGTGAATAACCTTTTGCGCAACGTGGAGCTTCCTGATGGTGTAACTCCCGATGTGCAGCCTCCTTATGGCCCAACTGGCGAGGTGTTTCGTTATGTGCTTAAGAGCGATTCGCGCGACACTCGTGAGTTGTTAACCCTGCAAACTTGGGTTATCGATCGCCAGTTGCGTTCCATACCAGGTGTGGCCGACTTGGTGGCTTTTGGTGGCCAAGAGAAAATTTATGAAATAAGCGTAGATCCTAACCGCCTTGCGCAATATGACATTACGCCTCTTGAAGTTTATGAGGCCGTAAATAAGAGCAACCTCAACGTGGGTGGCGATGTTATTGAAAAGAACGGACAGTCTTATGTAGTTCGTGGCGTTGGGTTGCTGCAATCTCAAAAAGATATTGAAAATATTATTGTGGCCGATGCCAATGGTAACCCAGTGTTGGTTAAGAATTTAGCTCAGGTGCACGAAGGTTCTATGCCTCGCGTTGGGCAGGTTGGACTCAATAATAACGACGACGTAGTTGAAGGAATTGTGGTGATGCGCAAAGGCGAAAATCCGAAAGAGGTTTTGGCGCGCGTTAAAACAAAAATAGACGAACTTAACAACTCTGTGCTTCCGAAAGATGTGAAGATGGAGACTTTTTACGACCGCGACAATCTGATGGATTATACCACTCATACCGTAATGCACAACCTCTTTGAGGGTATCATTTTGGTTACGGTTATTGTATTTCTCTTTATGGCCGACTGGCGCACCACGGTTATTGTTTCCATCGTTATTCCTCTAGCGCTTCTCTTCTCATTTCTCTGTTTGAGTTTAATGGGTATGAGTGCCAACTTACTCTCTTTGGGTGCCGTCGATTTTGGTATTATCATCGATGGAGCCGTCGTCATGGTGGAGGGCATTTTCGTGACCCTCGATCACCTCGCAAATAAAGAGGGAATGGCTAAGTTCAATAAACTGGCTAAAGGACGTTATATTAAACAAACGGGGTCGCAAATGGGGAAGGCTATTTTCTTCTCTAAGCTTATCATTATCACAGCGTTGATTCCAATTTTTGCCTTTCAAAAAGTAGAAGGTAAAATGTTTTCACCATTGGCCTTTACACTTGGTTTTGCACTGCTAGGAGCGTTGATATTTACCCTTACATTGGTGCCTGTACTGTCACACATCTTGCTCAATAAAAATGTGAAGGAGAAACACAATCCGTTTGTGAATTTCTGGAATAGAATTACCGAAAAGGCTTTCCGCTGGACGTTTGCGCACAAGAAAATAACACTCGCCGTTTCGGGTATTGTGGTGGTTCTGGTCTTCTTTTCTGCATCTACACTCGGTACAGAGTTTTTACCACCTCTCAATGAGGGCGCTCTTTGGGTAGAGGCAAAACTTCCTATGAGCACCAGTTTGCCAGAAACGGTAAAAATGGTGGCTACTTTTAGAAAAGAACTCATGACTTTTCCTGAGGTAAATGGCGTTTTGTCGCAAACAGGCCGAAGCAACGATGGTACCGACCCAAGTGGTTTCTACTATGTTCAAATGCAGGTAAACCTTAAACCGAAAGAGGAGTGGCAACGCAAAATTTCCATGGACGATTTAGTGGAGCAGATGGATACCAAACTGCGTAAATATCAGGGTATTGTCTATAATTATTCTCAACCAATTATTGATAATGTGGCCGAGAGTGTGGCGGGTATTAATGCCTCTAATGCGGTAAAAATTTATGGCGATGATTTAGATAAGCTCGATGAGATTGCTAATCAGGTGATTGCGCAGATAAAAGACGTGCCAGGCATAAAAGACGTGGGTATTCTTCGCAACGTGGGACAGCCTGAACTCAGTGTTGTGCTCGATAGAGAAAAAATGGCTGCTTATGGAGTTGCTCTTGCCGATGCACAGGCTGTTTTGGAGATGGCTTTTGGCGGAAAAACAGCCACTGAAAAATACGAAGGAGACCGTAAGTTCGATGTTCGTGTGCGTTATGCTCAAGAGTATAGAAAAGACGAGGAGGACATTGAGAATATTATGGTGCCAACGCTTAGTAAAACCAAAATTCCACTTAAGGAAATTGCTGAAATCAAGAAATCTACTGGCCCTGCCTTCATCTACCGCGATAACACCAAGCGTTTTATTGGTGTTAAGTTCTCGGTTCGCGAACGCGATTTGGGAAGCACCATTGCCGATGCACAAAATTGTGTAAATAACAAAGTGAAATTACCAAAGGGCTATTCTATTGGCTGGACTGGTGAATTTGAAAATCAGGTTCGTGCCACTGCTCGCTTAGCTCAGGTGGTGCCATTAAGTCTTGTTGGTATTTTTGTGTTGCTTTTTGTGATGTTTGGCAACCTTACCGATTCTACTTTGGTTTTGGCCAATGTTCCTTTTGCAATTATTGGAGGTATTTTGGCGCTTCACATTACGGGTATCAATTTTGGTATCTCGGCAGGTGTTGGTTTCATTGCCTTACTCGGTATTTGTATTCAAAATGGAGTTATTCTAATATCCGAATTTCATAACAACATCAAGCAAAAACTACCGCTCGAACTGGCCATTCTTGAAGGCGTAAAATCGAGAACTCGCCCTGTAATAATGACGGCTCTTATGGCATCCATTGGTTTAATGCCAGCTGCCATTTCAACAGGTATTGGCTCCGAATCGCAAAAGCCTTTGGCAATAGTCATTATTGGAGGTTTAATTACGGCTACAATCCTTACTCTGTTGGTGTTTCCTATTTTCTTCTGGATTATTAATCGAACCAAAAAGGAGCATATCGTTTAGTTAAACAAATATTAATTCGTTAATTATTGAGATAGTATGAGATTGACAATTCTTTTAATGTTTTTTCTTGCGGTGTTGGGTCGTGGTTATGCACAATCCGATAGTACTTCCGCTTGGTATAACTTCCATTTTCAGTCAACAGTAATTAATCAAACGCATCCTACGTTCAATGCACCGTACTCTGGAGCCAATAGTTTAAGTGCCAATGACGAGAGTCATCTCTCATTTAGCAATACGGTTTTCTTTGGAGCTAAACTTTGGCACAATGCCGAGGCTTATACCGATGTTGAAATGTCGGGGGGCGAAGGCTTTTCTGCTACTCATGGCATTGCTGGTTTTACCAATGGCGAAACCTACCGTGTGAGCGATTCGCATCCACATGTCTATTTTGCGAGGGCATATTTGCGTCAAATATTTCCACTTACTTCCGAGAAAGTTGCCGTTGCCGATGGGCTAACTCAAGTTGCTACACAACATCCTACCTCTTACGTGGCCGTAAGTGCTGGTAAATTCAGCATCATGGATTTCTTTGATGGAAACCAATTTGCTCATGATCCGCGTTCACAGTTTTATAATTGGGCTCTTATGGGTAATGGCGCTTGGGACTATCCTGCAAACACCAGAGGATATACTTACGGAGCTGTTGTTGAGTTCGTTAAGCCTACTTGGGCTGTTCGTTATGGCGCCGTTCTAATGCCTGTTGAGGCAAATGGTGCAAAACTGAGCTTGGATTTGCAAAATTCTATTGGGCAGTCGCTCGAATATGAAAAATCGTATATGTTGGGCGCACAGGCTGGTAAGTTTCGCTTATTGGGTTTCTTGAATAAAGCCAGCATGGTGGGTTATAATGATGCTATTTCTTGGGGATTAACCCACAATTCAACCCCGTCTTTGGACACATTAACCGCTAAAGGGCAAACAAAATATGGCTTTGGGGCAAATGTGGAACAGAATATTACTCCGTCCATTGGCTTTTTTGCTCGTGGAAGTTGGAACGATGGAAAAAACCAAACTTGGGCGTTTACAGAAATAGATCGTCATGCAAGTTTAGGTTTTAATTTCAATGGTTCACTCTGGCATTGCCAAGGTGACGTAATTGGTGTGGCTCAGGTAGTTAACGGCATTTCATCGGCACATAAAAACTATTTGGCCAGTGGTGGAATGGGGTTCATGTTGGGAGATGGCGCTCTGAACTACCATCCTGAAATGATTACAGAAATTTATTACTCTTTTAAATTACCAAAATATAGACTTTACCTCGCTCCCGATTATCAATTTGTTTTAAATCCGGGTTATAACAGCAATAGAGGTCCGCTTCATGCATTCGGATTGAGAGTTCATGTTGAGATTTAGAGAGTAGAGGAGATTTCTTTTATAGTTTGTATTTGTCGAAAAAGTTACTCTTTTCGATGTGGCTTCTTGTTGTCAAAAATTAGATGTAATTATTTGGTTTTCAGTAATTTAAGTCGATATTTTTTAACAAATAATTAACTAAAAGTTAACTAGTGTGCATGGAAATAATTTGCAACTTTGTTACATCAGAAAAGAGTTACTGATATAAATAATAGGTTTATTTTTTAATATTTTAAAAATTGTTATTATGAAAAAGTTATCAATTGCATTATTAATGTTAATGGGTCTTGCAGTAGTTGCACCAGCGGTTTCAGCTCAAGGAAAAGAAGTAAAAGCAAAAACTGAGAAATCAGAAAAGAAAGAAGCTAAACCAGTTGCTGAGAAAAAAGCTGAGAAAAAAGCAGCTAAACCTGCAGCTGAGAAAAAAGCTGAGAAAAAATAGTTTAGTAGGGCTATTTAATAGTGGTTGTTTGAGAGAGCTATCCCTTTGGGGATGGCTCTTTTTTTATGTGGTAAGAGTCATGAATTGAGCAAGTAACGTTTTTGAAGACCAACAGAAGTTTATACGTAATTGCGTTTCATGGCTTTGTCCATGTCGCGTTTGTGGTCTTTTTCTTTTAGCGATTCGCGTTTGTCATAGGTTTTTTTACCACGGGCAAGGGCGATGTCTATTTTCGCCCAACCTTTGGTGCTGATGAAGAGGTGAAGCGGAACAATGGTGTAGCCGGTGTCTTTTATTTTGCGCTCCCATTTGAGGAGTTCCTTTTTTTGAAGAAGCAGTTTTCGGTCGCGTTGCGGGACGTGATTGTTGTACGTTCCATAGGAATATTCCGATATGTTGAGCCCTTTCATCCAGAGTTCGCCGCGTAGAAAGAAGCAAAAGGAGTCTACCAAACTAGCACGACCAAGTCGGAGCGACTTTATTTCGGTGCCAGAGAGTTGAATGCCAGCCACTAAGGTGTCTTCAATTTCGTAATCGAACGAAGCCCGTTTGTTGCGTATATGGATTCTATCAGGAGGTAACATCATAATTTAATGGAACTAAATTTTGCGTGCATCGGATATAATGCGAGGGGCAAAGTTAACAGCAAAAGCGACAAAAATGATGATTTTACGACCTTTTTTTGTTGTGAAATATGAGAATTGAAGCATCAGACGATCTTTTCGGATTTAAAGAAAAGCTTTCTGCTTCATAATTTCTATTTTTACGCAAAAATTATCAGTAGATTCAGCAAAATGGGCAACCACGAGGTTTTAGAATATGATTTGATTGTGATTCTTGGGCCAACGGCATCGGGCAAAACGAAGTTGGCTGCTGAATTGGCTTACCATATTGATGGTGAGATAATTAGTGCCGATTCGCGACAGCTTTATCGAGGAATGGACATTGGCACGGGCAAGGATATTGAGGAGTATTTTATTCATGGTAAGCAGATTCCGTATCACTTGATAGACATCAGGGAGGCGGGCGAAAAATATAATGTGTTTGAGTTTCAGAGCGATTTTTATAAGGTTTATAGCGAGATAAAAGCGCGTGGTAAAAAGGTGATTCTCTGTGGTGGAACGGGCATGTATATTGATGCCGTTTTGAAGCAATATAAACTAATTACTGTCCCTGTTAATCAGCAACTTAGAGACTCATTGGCTAATAAAACGTTGGACGAGTTGGCAACTATTTTGGCGGGGTACAAAAAACTGCATAACACCACAGATACTGACACTATAAAACGTACCATAAGGGGCATTGAAATAGAAGACTATTATGCCAATAACCCACAAGTAGATAATGAGTTACCTCAAATAAATGCTATTATTTTTGGGGTTGATATTAACCGTGAGTTGCGTCGTGAGAAAATTACCAAACGTTTGAAAGAGCGTATTGAACAGGGCATGGTAGAGGAGGTTAAAATGCTTTTAGATAGGGGCATTAGCGCCGAAGATTTGATCTATTATGGTTTAGAGTATAAGTTTTTAACTCAATATATCATTGGCCAATTGACGTATGATGAGATGTTTGAGCAGTTGAATATTGCTATTCATCAGTTTGCCAAGCGCCAAATGACGTGGTTTCGAAAGATGCAAAAAGAGGATACAACAATTCATTGGATTGATTCTCAACTTCCGATGGAGGAGAAGATGGCTATTATAAATACAACTTTGAAAGGTAAACAATAGATACAAAAAGTTGTTTAGAAGATGGTATGAAGAGTTAAATGCCGAAGAAATAGGAATATAAATTGCCTCCAAAGAATTATGAGTAAGAGCCTAGAACTATTTGAAACACCAATCATTCAGATTAAAGAAATTACCTCAAATCATTTTGTTATAGATTTAGAATACCACCACCAATATATTGCAGGACAAGTAGTTGCATTAACAACATCGGTAGATGTTGAGCCACGTCTTTACTCCATTGCTGGGTCGTTTGGAGCCAATAGTATACGGATATTGTTTGATGTGCATCAAGATGGTATGGTAACTCCTGTTTTGGCTACGTTAACGAAGGGTTCTATGCTTAAGGTATCAAAACCTTTTGGGCGATTTATTGGCACCAATGAGCCTGCGTGGTGGATAGCAACGGGAACTGGCGTTGCGCCTTATATTTCAATGTGTCAGCAACTTACAATAGAAAATAAAAAACTTATTCATGGGGCAAGAACTCTAACGGGATTTTTATTTAACGATTTTTTCAAGGAGCGACTGGGCAATAATTATGTTCGTTGCTGTACTTCCGAAATGGGTGAAGGCATCTATCCCAACCGATTGACGGTGTGGTTGAAAGAACAAACCAATTTGCCCCTCGATATAAAATACTACCTTTGCGGAAATCCTGAGATGGTGGTTGAGGTACGCGATATTCTTGTAAGCAAGGGTGTTGACTTTAAAAACATTATCTCAGAAATCTATTTTTAGTATGGAAAAGGAATTATTGTTTGGAAAGACACTTTCAGAGATTAATCTGATAGTTAAAAGTATAGGTTTACCGCAATTTACTGGCAAGCAAATAGCCGACTGGCTCTACAAAAAGCGGGTAACCACCATTGAAGCAATGACCAATGTACCTGCAAAAGGGCGGGCGGCATTGGCCGAGAAATATGAGATAGGATTGAAAGCTCCTATTAAGGTAGATGAGTCGGTAGATGGCACGAAGAAATATCTCTTTGGAACGGCTAAAAATCAATTTGTGGAGGCGGCGTATATTCCCGAAATAGACCGTAAAACTTTGTGCGTCTCTTCTCAGTCGGGGTGCAAAATGGGTTGTCTTTTTTGCATGACAGGCAAGCAAGGATTTCAGTCGAACTTAACGGCTAATGAGATACTGAATCAGATGATGAGTATTCCTGAAGGCGAGTTGGTTTCTAACCTCGTTTATATGGGCATGGGTGAACCAATGGATAATATTGAGGAGGTTTTAAAGAGTCTTGAGATATTGACCTCGGAGTGGGGATTTGCTTGGAGTCCGCGCCGAATAAACGTTTCTACCATTGGTGTGGTGCCAGCTATGCGCCGCTTTATTGTTGAGAGCGAAGCCCATTTGGCCATTAGTCTTCACTCGCCTTTTAACGAGGAGCGTAAGCGTTTGATGCCTATTGAGAGCGTTTACCCGATTACCGATGTGGTTGAAGCGTTGAAGGATTTTGATTTTGGCAGACAGCGTCGCATCTCGTTTGAATACATTATGTTTAAAGATATTAATGATAGCGATGAGCACATTAAAGGACTCTTAAAGTTGCTTAATGGCATTAAGTGTCGTATTAATTTGATTCATTTTCACCCAATACCCGATTCGCCACTGCGAGGAAGCGATTTTAAGCGCATGGAGCATTTTAGAGATAAGCTCACCGAAAAGGGTATTCAAACAACCATGCGACGTTCGCGTGGTGAAGATATTTTTGCAGCCTGTGGTATGCTGTCTACCAAGGAGTTAGTAAATAAAAGCGAAAAAGATTTTTAAAAACTTTATTTTTTTAGTTTACTTTTTAAAAATAGTGTCCATACTATAAGTATAACTATAAAAAAATAAGTATGTTTAAGATGATTATTGGAGGAGCACTTGGACAGGATGCTCAAATAAGAGTGGTTAACGGACAAAGTATAATTAACTTTAATGTTGCGGTTAACCGAGATAGTAAAAATTCCGCTGGAGAGAAGGTGGAGAAAACCGATTGGGTTAAGGCTACTCTCTGGAAGAATGAGGGTCAGAGCACTAAGGTTGTTGAGTATTTAAAGAAAGGTACAAAAGTGGTGCTGGAAGGTACGCCTGGCATTGAACAATATAAGAGTAAGGAGGGAGAAGATAGAACTTCGCTCCACTTGACGGTAAAGGAACTTACATTTATTTAGTTCCCGATTAGAGAGTTTTTGTTTAGAAGTTTAGAGTGAAATTGGTTCTTGATAAGTGGGTTTTATCTCTTTTTAGAGTGTAAAACCCACTTTGATATTTTAAGGCGTTGGTGAATTGAATTGTGCCAGGGAGGTTTTGTTTAGCAATAATTTCTAAAACTCTGTTCCTCAACGGGTGAGGGGCAAAGCGTGAAACCCCATAGCGCTTTGGTGGAGCCTGTCGGAACCAATGGGCGAGGAGTTGAAGCGGCGACCCGACGGCCAGTGGCGAGTAGCCTGAAATTGAAAATCAGAGAGATATACGTAAAAAATAGTGTGATGCCACCTGCCGGCACCCCCCCAAAAAAAATTACTCTTCCGAAAACTCGATTAACACTTTACGGTAGGCGGTGAGGATCTTAGATTTTGATACGAAACCGATGTATTGATTGCCCTGAAGAACGGGTAAATTCCAAGCCCCAGTATCTTCAAACTTGCGCATAACCACATCCATTGAGTCGTTGGTGCTGACAAAAGCAGGTGGAATGGTGGCGAGTTGCGAAACAAAGGTAGTGTTGTAACTTTCGCCATCGAACATAATACTGCGCACATCGTCGAGCAAAACAATGCCCTCCATTTGACCATTGGCATTAATAACAGGAAAGAGATTGCGCTTGGCGGCGGAGATTACTTTTACCAATTCGCCCAAGGTTGCGGTAGGTAAAATGGGCACAAAATCGGTTTCAATAACTTTATCGAGTTTCATGAGGGTGAGCACGGCACGGTCTTTATGATGCGTTATGAGTTGTCCGCGCAAGGCCAAACGCTTAGCATAAATGGAGTGAGGCTCGAAATATTTAATGGTGATGTAGGCGATGGTTGAAGTAATCATTAAGGGGATAAAAAGTCCGTAACCATTTGTAATTTCAGCTATTAGAAAGATAGCCGTAAGAGGTGCGTGCATAACTGCCGACATAATGCCCGCCATGCCAACGAGCGTGAAATTTGGAATTGGAAGCGCAACAATGCCCAGCATATTTATTGATATTGCAAGAAAATAACCTGTAACACCACCCAAAAAGAGACTAGGTGCAAAGGTACCCCCAACTCCACCGCTACCTGTGGTTGTGGCAGTGGCAATTACTTTGAGAAGCATTAGGCAGAAGAGAAAGGCTACGATAACATACTGATTATTACGATAATCGTAGAATAAACTATTTTCTACCACCACACTGCTCGAGCCTTCGAGAAGCGCAATTATTGTGTGGTAACCCTCGCCATAAAGAGGCGGAAATAAGAAAATTAACACACTTAAGATTGCCCCACCAACAAGCCATTTAACCCAAGTATTTTTAACTTTCACAAAACGACGCTCCACATACATCAGCATTCGCGTGAAATAGAGCGAGACCAAGCCACAAACAAGGCCAAGAACGATATAATAAGGAATATTGTGTAAATCGAACGGAGAGTTTAAGAAAAACGAGAACTCGGCTCCCTTGCCCAAAAAGAAATAAGCCACTGATGCAGAGGTAACTGCGGCAATAAGAAGTGGAACAATAGAGGCCATGGTTAAATCGAGCATGAGCACTTCGAGCGTGAAGGCCAAACCCGCAATTGGCGCTTTAAAAATACCTGCAATAGCCCCCGCTGCACCGCAACCCACCAGCAATTTTATGGTTCGTTGGTTCATGTTGAAAATACGACCGATGTTGGAGCCAATGGAAGAGCCTGTGAGAACAATTGGGCCCTCGGCTCCCACAGAACCACCAAATCCGATGGTAAAAGAGCTGGCAATGATAGACGTAAAGGCATTATGCGCCTTGAGATAACCGCTATTTTGAGAGATGGAATATAAGATTTTGGTAACCCCGTGACCGATATCGTCGCGAACAAGGTATTTAACAAACAGTATAGTGAGCAAAATACCCATCATTGGATAGAGCAGATAGAGGTAGTTTTGGCCAAAGTCGTTGTGAAGGAAGCGGGTGATAAATTCTTGAACAAGATGAATGGTATTTTTAAGAATTACAGCGGCCAAACCGCTTGCAATACCAACAACAAAGCTAAGGATAAAAATAAAATTGCGCTCGGAAACCTTTTTAGCACGCCATAATAAGAAGAGCTGAACTAGCCTTCTGAAATTCTTAATCATATACTAATCGAATATTTGAGCGGTTAATATACTACATTTTTTCCTTTTGATGCTGAGCTAGAAGAACTCTATTCTCCAAAATAAGGGCGACATTAAGTAACTGACTGGAAAATCGAAGATGAAAAAAAGAAAATGGAGCTAACTTTTTTAGCAGTGGATTTGAATATCCCGACAAGAACCCAGCTGTAAACCACCAGTAATTCTCTATCTCTTTAGTGGTTATTTCGATGGTTTTTAGGTTGTTGTAAATGTTAAATCGAAGCAAAGAGGTTTGTAAAAGCATCTTTGCAAAAGGTAGTCTTGTTTGATGGAAGTAGATTTGTAAATCGTGTTTAAGTTGTTCAATAACAATGCTTTTAAAGTGCATTTGGTGTTCTGAAATTAATCTTGCCAAGTGGTATAGAATAATGGCTTTGCGCGGATATTCGGGTGCTATTTGAAAGGTATGGCTGGTGTAATAATCGTTGAGGATAATCTCGGATAGGAATTGAATAACATCGGTATCATTCTGATTTAAAGGTAGTTTTGAGTTGAAAATCCAAAGCATTAGGTTGGAAAGTACGCAGCAATCTAGCTCAATGGGCATATTTATTCCAAACCATGTTGAGTAGCATTGGAGCGTTTTAAATTGGGGTAGGGTGGTTTTCGCGGTGAGTTTAAACCTGTTGGCATAACAGGGTAATGAATTTTTAAGAGAAAGAGCTTCTTCGTTGGAATAACCCAATGTGAGCATCACCATGGCAGTAGTGTCTACGTCGTCGGGCAGGCGAAAAAACTCGAATCTATTTAAGATTGTGCCAAATGGAAAATGAGAATTAGCCTCTTTCGTTCGCCAAAAGTTATAGCTCTGTCGACCGTTTTGGTTTTTATAAAGCGGATATCGAGCCGTTGATTGTTGAATGATCGAATTAATCGTATCTTGTTCGTCATCAGTAAGATATGGTTTAATGGATGATAAAACATAGTTAGCCGATGCAGGGGTGAAAATGGTATCGTCTTTTCTAGAAGCGAAGAGTGTTTTGTTGTATCTAATGGAATGACAGTCAGATGATTCCGATAGTTTGGTGATAGTAGTAAGAAGTGATGTAATATTGGATTGAGGCATCGGAATAAGTGTAGTTCAACATGGTAAAAATAATGAAATATAAGGTTTTTGCGAACATTTTAAAAATTGTTTCGTTTACATTGTAGTTGAAAATATTAAACAGCAAAACATGAAACTCTTAACCCTGTTCGCATTTCTTGTTTTTACGACATCCTTATTTGCTCAAACATCATCGGTAAAAGGTATCGTTAAAAATAGGTTTTCAAATGAGCCAATTCCCTTTGCTAGCGTGGCAATTCAAGGTACTCGCTTGGGTGCAGTAAGCGATGATAACGGCAATTTTGAGATAACAGGTGTAGAGCCTGGATTTATTAAATTACAAGTCTCTTCGGTAGGATTTAGCCCATTTATGTCTGAGCAGGTGCGCGTTACAACCTCCACTCACGCTTATGTTGAAGTGTCTTTAGAGGAGAGTAGCACCACTTTGAATGAGGTTACGGTAAAGGTCGATAAGTTTTCTCAAAAGCTTGAAACGCCGCTTTCTCTTCACCGTATTGGTGTTGAGGAGATTGAGAAGAGTGCTGGCTCCAATAGGGATATTAGCAAGGTTATACAATCGCTGCCTGGCGTGGGAGGTTCTGTCTCTTACCGCAACGACCTAATAGTGCGTGGTGGAGGTCCGAGCGAGAATCGTTTTTACCTAGATGGCATTGAAATGCCAACGCTTAACCACTTCAGTACTCAAGGCGCTTCGGGCGGTCCAGTGGGTATTTTGAATGTCGACTTTATTAAGAGCGCCGATTACTATTCGAGTGCCTTTCCTTCTGGCAAGGGCAATGCATTGAGTTCGGTATTCGATTTTAAGATGATTGATGGCAACAAAGATAAACCCACTTTTCGGGCGTCGGTGGGAGCTTCGGAAGTGTCTTTTTCGGCCAATACACCAGTAGGCAACAATAGCAGTTTACTCTTTTCGGCGCGTCGCTCTTACTTGCAATTTTTATTTGCCCAAATAGGTTTGCCGTTTTTACCAACTTATAACGATATAACGACGCGCTTTAAGACTAAGATAAACGATAGAAATGAGTTGACTTTTTTATTTATAGGTGCTTATGATCAGTTTAAACTCAATTTGAATGCAGATTCTACCGAGCAAAATCGTTACATCCTCGGATATTTGCCCGTCAATAATCAGTGGAACTATACCGTTGGCGTTACGCACAAACTCTATTTAGGAAGTAGTATTTTAACAACAGTTGTGAGTAGAAATCATTTGAATAACACCATTTACAAGTATCGGAATAATGATGAATCATCGCAGAGTAATCTCTTAACCAACTATAAATCGAACGAAATAGAGAATAAGTTTCGTACAGAATTTAGTTCTAATGCAGCTGATTACAATATTGTTGCAGGTGTTTCTGGTGAATATGCGTGGTATGATAACAGCACATATAACAACCTCTATATCAATGGTGCACCAACCGAATTTCGTTATCAATCGGAGCTTAGAATAGTGAAATATGGCGCTTTTGGCTCAGTTTCGAAAACCATTTTAAATGATAAACTTACTCTAACAGGAGGCTTGAGGGTAGATGGGAACAACTATTCTTCTAAAATGAGTAATCCTTTGAAACAATTAAGTCCAAGATTATCAGGTTCCTATAAACTTATGGATGCCCTGTCTCTCAATTTTAATGTAG
>JAYVSA010000477.1:0-1809 GCA_043775765.1 Breznakibacter sp.
CGCAATTCCAGATAGCAATTTTAGGCTATAACCATCTTGCTTATCCTTTTCTACATAAAAAAAAGGCTCAAGTCTATCTATATTTCTGTAAAAAGTCAATAATCTCGACGATTCGCCAATAGGAGTTACAACAAATCCCTCTTTTTCATTCTTAGAAACACCATCATCCGACTGATTGACAATAGAATCTATTAGACTCGCAAAATGTGTTTCATTGGGCACATGTCCATTTTTAAAGAAGTTTTTTAATTCGGTTCTTCCATAAATTTTTGTGCTGTTGTTTTGCATATATTTTTTAAATATTTTGAGTAATAATCAAACTAAAAAAATCATCGTCGTCTTCAGCCTCTATATCTCTAACCAAATCTCTCTTAAACTCTTTTATATCACTGACCACTAGTAGTTCGTCGCCAATAACGAAACGACCAATACCAGAAGCCATAACTGGCTCAAATTCAGGATCATCGAGAAGTGTAATAATATGATCAGATGAGGGAATAAATACTGATGCGGGCGATGATCCAATGATTAAATCACTGGTGTCTACTGCGGTATCCGAGATCTCTGCATATAACTCATCAGAATAGGTATCTTTTGATTTTGAGAAATGAACTGCAGAAAAGCCAGAAACATACTCAACGTAAGCTCTTTTTTTTATAAAAAGAAGTATGTCCGATTTGTAAATGTAATTTCCAATTTTAACCTCTTCCGTTTCGCTGTAGAGCCAAGGGGCAATAAAGCCATTAATCTCTTTCGTTAATAAACTTAAGTAAAAGCTAGAATTAGATGCGGCGCTCTTAGTAAACAATACTTTGCAAATAATTTTCACTTTTTCGTATACAGGATTGCCAACTTCAATAGTCACAAATGGTGATATTAATTCAAGCAAAAAGCTCTTAACACTATATAGGGTTGAAAGAGTAACTCGTGGTTGCTGATTTTTTAAACGTTCATTCCCCTGTTCTTTTGGAACCAACACTAATTGAAGATTAATATTAGGAGCAACCATAAAATTTTCAGTAGCGATGTTAAAACATTT
Source organism: Breznakibacter sp. (assembly GCA_043775765.1). Classification (GTDB taxonomy): domain Bacteria; phylum Bacteroidota; class Bacteroidia; order Bacteroidales; family Marinilabiliaceae; genus JAGPHP01. The sequence continues at coordinate 1,040 of JAYVSA010000477.1, forward strand.
TACGGTTAATATTTCCGGAAACTCCTCAAGCACAATTTGACAAATATCGTTAAGTTGTACAGGGCGCTGTTTGTGCCTAATGCGTTCACTTATACGCACATAGTATTTATCTTTACCCTCAGGCAGCCTCCCTTTGAAGGATTGAAAAGGCTGCCAAATTTGTTCTATACCCTTAACTGTATGTTTAAAATCTTTTATTGTGCCCGACTTTAAGCATAAGTTTGAGGCTTCCACCACCGTTGAAGCCTCTTCACGTATCGCTATAGCACCATTATTATGAATGGCTATAATGCGTGAATTGATGCCATTACTTATTTCGGAGGAAGCTCTAATCCAAAATAGATTGGGATTTAAAATGGAATTTCCAGTGGGAATTTCTTTAGGTAAACATAATTTTACGATACCTGAATTAATGAATTTTTTGGTTGAGTCGAAAACCTGATCTCGTTGAGGAAAATCAACCCAACTATTGTTACTAAGGTATGTCCATTTTATTGTTTCAGGTTCAAAAAGGGTATGATAAAACCCACTATCCTCCAGTTGAAAAAGCAAGTTAAGCTCTGCTCTTGAATCACAATTATCTAATCCTATCAACAAATTTTTATTGTCATCAATGCATGGCATAAAGAATATATTCTTCTTATAGTTGCCTGGATAAATTTGTTCATAACCAAACGGATGTAAATGGTATAATTCTACGGTTCTATTATCTTGAAATTTATTTTCAATGAAATTTTCTGAATATTCAAGCACATAATCTACGGTAATAC
>JAYVSA010000478.1:0-9039 GCA_043775765.1 Breznakibacter sp.
CTTAATGGGACATATTTTTACAGAAAAACTCGACCTACTTCCTCAAAGTAATGCCGCAATTATTGCTCTTTCTATTAATGATTTGGCTAAGTTTGATTATGTTAATGGCGACACAGAAGGTTTCTCAAATTTACCTCTCGGAATTAAGGATATTAATATTTCTGTTTTTATCCTAGAAAAAGATGATCGTGTTAAAATTAGTTTTCGTTCACGTGGTTCTATTGCTGTAAATGAATTTGCGAAGAAATTTTTTGGTGGTGGAGGGCATCTTAATGCTGCGGGTGCCGAATCAACTCTCTCTTTCAACGAAGTTGTAGCTTTAATAAAGCGTGAAATACCACTTTTTTTTACATCTAATACCACGGTATCATGATAAGACGTTTTTTATTCCTGTTATCGATTGTTTTTTCTTCAATTTCAGGCGGATGTCAAGAACAGAAAGAGGTTAAAAATAGCTCATATTCTGTTTCTACAGATGAGTTAATTAAAATGAATCGTGATATTGTGAATAAGGATGGGGTTGTAATCGAAAAGTATATTGCTGATAACAAACTCGTTATGAAAAAGACCAACACGGGGCTTTGGTATCGTATAGATAAAGTTGGAACTGGCACACTGGCTAAAGTTGGGCAAACAGTTTCCATTGTCTATACAATTAAGCTACTCGACGGAACACTCTGTTATAAATCTGATTCATTGGGCGTAAAAGTATTCAGACTCGGGCAGGGTGGTGTAGAGTCGGGGTTAGAAGAGGGTTTACTTCTTTTGAAAACGGGAGGAAAAGCTACCTTTATTATGCCTCCACATTTAGCGCATGGACTTACGGGCGATAATGATAAAATACCTTATCGTTCTATCTTGATATATGAAGCTGAAATTATTGGACTTAGATAATCTTTTACTTTTTTGTGCTGATATTTTACTCTTTACACAATATTTTGTTTTTCTTTGCAGTTAATGTTAATATTTTAAAATTTTATAAGACCTGTTTAATGAATATTCGTCAATTATCTTTTTCCATAATTTTTAGTGCTCTTTTTGTAGCTGCTCTGTCCTCTTGTTCTACCGATACTGTTGTTTCTGATGCTCAACGTAAGGCGAATGAAGATGCCCTTTATCTTGAGTTTTTGAGTCAAAAATATGACTATTATGTAAATACTTTACACATTCCAGAACCTGGTTTTAGAAAAGATACTGTTGACTTGGTTTATTGGGAAACAAAAGCTGGAATTGGCTCAAATATTACATCTGGTCAAGTCGTGGGATTTCGCTATAAGCTTTATTCACTTGAATTAGATAGTCTTGGTATAAAAGTAAATACGGTTCTTCAAACAGATAGTTATACATCCTCATTTCCAACTCTCTTGCAAGTTGATGCTAGTACTAGTACGAATGGTTATGTAACTACTCCAGGTCTTTATCGTGCAATGAAACTTATGAAAAATGGTGGCAAAGCCAATATACTAATGCCATCATCTCTTGGCGATTTCGCAGTTACTGGATATAGTTCTAGTTATTACGAAGTTGAAATTGTTTATGTGAGTCGTCCCCAATAGACTTCGTCTCTTTTTTGAATTGTATTTTTAATAGCATATATTTTCTTAATCTTTATTAATTTATACTCATGAAAAAAATTTCTATTGGAATTGATATTGGTGGTACCAACACCGCAATTGGTGTTGTAGATTCAGAAGGACAAGTGTTGGTTTCGGATTCTATTCCTACACCCTCACATGGTGATATAGATAAGTATATTACTGACTTGGCTGAGAATGTAAACCGTCTTATCCATTCTGTTACTTCTTTGAATAGCGAAATACAGATTTTGGGAATTGGTATTGGAGCACCAAATGCCAATTATTATAAAGGAACAATTGAACACGCGCCTAATTTGTCATTTAAAGGTATTGTTCCATTTGTTGAAAAATTAAAAGCTCACTTCCCATCTACCTATGCCATAGCTTTAACCAATGATGCAAACGCAGCGGCTATTGGCGAAATGGTTTATGGGGGTGCTAAGGGAATGAAAAACTTTGTGATGTATACCCTTGGAACTGGTGTTGGAAGCGGTGTTGTTGTTGACGGCAAACTTGTTTACGGTTTTGATGGAAATGCGGGTGAGTGTGGGCATGTAACCATTATTCCCGATGGTCGTTTATGTGGTTGTGGCGCTCGTGGGCATCTTGAGGCCTATTGCTCTGCTCCTGGTATGAAAAGAACGGCTTTTGAGTTGTTGGCTAAGAATAATGATACAAACTCTTTATTAGCTGACAAATCATTCAATGAAATGTCTTCTAAAATGATTTATGACGCTGCTGTTAGTGGTGACAAAGTTGCTTTAGAGGTGTTTGAACTTACAGGCAAATATCTTGGTATGGGGTTAGCTGGAACAATTCATCATCTTGCACCAGAAGCGATATTTTTATTCGGTGGCCCAATAGCTGCAGGAGATTTACTTATGAAACCTATTATTGACAATATGGAGAAGAATCTTCTTACTATATTTAGAAATAAAATTAAGGTTCTTCCTTCAAAATTAAAACTTGGAGATGCTGCCATTGTTGGTGCGAGCGCTCTTGTTTGGCAAGAAATTGCATAAACAAACTAATGTTTTTTATACAAAAAGGAGAGTTGTTAAATGCATCTCTCCTTTTTTTGTATCTTTTTGTTAAAATCTTCTGAAATTATCCATAATTCTAGTTTTTTTTCTTTTATTTTGAATACGTCAATATTCAATACGTTATATTAATATGGAAAATTATAAAACTAATAGTCAGCTTCTTGCTGCCGAATGTATGCCAACAAAAGAGGGCTATTTTGGTCAATATGGTGGTCGTTTCGTTCCTCCAATGCTTGAACCATTAATGAAGGAGATTGAAGAGGCTTATGCTAAAATTAAACTTGATCCCACTTTTTACGAAGAACTTAATTTCCTCCATAAGCATTTCACTGGGCGTCCATCTCCTGTTTATCCTTGTGAAAATCTGTCGCGTAATCTTGGTGGTGCAAAAATATATTTAAAGCGAGAAGACTTAAATCATACTGGCGCACATAAAATTAATCATTGTTTGGGTGAGGCTCTTCTTGCCAAACGTATGGGTAAAAAGAAGTTAATAGCAGAAACTGGAGCGGGTCAACATGGTGTTGCACTTGCTACTGCCGCTGCCATGGTTGGTTTGGAATGCGAAATTTATATGGGCGAAGTCGATATTGCAAAAGAACATCCTAATGTGGTTCGAATGCAAATACTTGGCGCTAGCGTTGTTCCTGTTACTCATGGACTCAAAACGCTTAAGGAGGCTGTTGATTCTGCCTTTGAAGCCTATTTGACAGATCCAGTAAATCAATTATATGCCATTGGGTCTGTGGTTGGACCTCACCCTTTTCCGATGATGGTTCGTGACTTCCAATCAATTATAGGTAAAGAGGCTCGTGAGCAAATGAAGGAACTAACGGGTAAATTACCTAACCATATTATGGCCTGTGTTGGTGGTGGTTCCAACGCAATGGGGCTTTTTAGTGCTTTTTTAAATGATGAAACTGTTAACATCTATGGAGTTGAACCTGCGGGTACATCTTTTGATACAGGTTGTCATGCAGCAACTCTAAGCTTAGGTAAACCAGGAATGATTCACGGGTTTAAATGTTATCTTTTACAAGACGATAAGGGTGAGCCAGCACCTGTAAATACAATCGCTAGTGGTTTAGATTATCCGGGCGTTGGGCCACAACATAGCTATTTGAAAGATATCGGCAGAGTTCAGTATAAAACAATTAATGATGCTGAAACGGTAGACGCATTTTTTAGGTTATCAAGAGAGGAGGGAATTATCCCAGCACTTGAAAGTGCTCACGCCGTAGCTCTAGCAATTAAGCTTGCTCCAACTCTTGCGAAAGATCAAACGATATTGGTAAATTTATCTGGTCGTGGCGATAAAGATATCGACTTTATTGTTCGTAACTATGGGGAGAAATATGGTATTAAAAAGTAATTAAGTGTAGTGTTGTTCTTATTTTACTGAAAGTGAGGTGTTTAAGTGAAATTAGCACCTCGCTTTTTTGTTAATATCTTTCTACTTAATTTTAAATTATTCAGGGTTATCTGTCTCATTTTAAAGCTACAAAGATGTATATTTGCACTATTATTAAATTTAATATTGGTACTGATTTTGAAATGTATTTATGTATAATTTATCAAAAGAGATTAAAATAGGTCTGGTTGTAGTAGTAAGTTTTATTATTCTAATTTTTGGCACAAAATATCTTAAAGGTCTTGAGGTTTTTTCTAAAAGCACAAATTATTTTGTTGTTTATGACCATGTAGAAGGGCTAAATGAGGGTAGTCCTATTATTTTTCGAGGTTTTAAGGTAGGTTCAGTAAGAAAAATTACTTTACATCCCACAAGAACAAACAAAATATTAGTAACATGCCTTATTACAGAGAATGTTGTACTAGCAACTGATACTAAAGCCGAAATTACTAGTTTAGATTTACTTGGAGCCAAAGGAATTAATCTCTTAGAAGGTAGAAATCCTAATTTATTAATGCCAGATGATACCCTTTCTCAGGCTTATGAACAAACTCTTAAGCAACAATTTGAAACAGAAATTGCACCCATTAAAGCAAAATTTGATGTTGTATTGTTACGCTTAGATACATTGTTGAAATACACAAACGAGTTGATGAGTCCAAATAATTCTCAAGGTCTTACTATGGGGCTCGCTGATTTCAATGTTTCTATGCGCAATTTAAAAGGTATTTCGAATACGATAAATAGTGAACTATCGATTGGTGGCTCTTTGAATAATTCATTCAAAAATTTTGATACCATCTCCTCAACTCTGAGTTCTAAAAGTAGTTCTTTGAATCGTATTATTTCAAATTTGGATACTACTACTACACAATTAAAAAATGCTAATCTTGAAAAAACGATTAAATATCTTAATGATGTTTTAGTAAAAGCGACTTCTATTCTAGATAGTGTAAATCAAGGTGCTGGAACCGCAGGGATGTTGCTAAATGACAAAACTCTTTATTATTCGTTACTCTCTTCTGCTAATAATTTAGATCGTTTATTGATTGATGTAAAGCAAAATCCAAAGAGATATATTAACGTATCAGCTATTGATTGGAGCAAAAATGTATATCTATCACCTAGTGGAGACGGAACTATCGCTAACGATGAAATGCCAGATTTCTCTGTTCAACTTAATAAAGCTTCATTACCGTTGGATTTAAAATCAAAAGAAGTACATGGATATGTTGTTGAAGAAATGGTTTATAAAAGCAATTATTTGTATTTGCTCGGAAAGTCTAAATCTTTTTTAGAGACTAAAAAAATCTTTGAATTGGTTAAGAATGAGTATCCCAATGCAGAAATTGTTGCCTTCAAAAAAGGCGATTCAATTTCTTTGAAAAAAGCGATGAAGATAGCAGTGAATTAATTAAATATTTTGTTAAATAGATGGTGTTTGATAAATATTTCACTATTCTACAAGTTTTTTTTACAAAGTTAAAATGTGTTGATTTATAGGACTTATCAAAGGAAAATTAAAAATTAAATTTTGATAAGTGCCTGAAAACTAAGTGTTAAGCTTGTTGCTTATTAAAGTGCTGATAATTAGACACGTACTGTCTTTCGAAAAAATACAAGTGTTTTATAGTTTTTTTATTCAATTTTTTTTATCAAATTTTGGTATCTCTAAAATAAACAAAGCACCAAATTTTGAGTAAGAAAGTAATGATAACTAATCAAGCAATTAGTGTATGGGATAACTGTCTGAAACTGATAAGGGATAATATCCCTCCATTTCAGTTTAAAACATGGTTTGAATCCATAGTGCCACAGTCATTAGAAAATGATGTGTTGACAATACAAGTTCCAAGTGTATTTTGTTTTGAATACCTTGAAGAACATTTCGTCGATTTAATAAGTAAAAGTCTTAGAAAAGAGATTGGCCCTAATGCGAAATTAGAGTATAATGTTGTTGTTGCTTCGTCTCCAAATAATTTAAGTAAACCAGAAACTGTAAATTACCCAAATACAAACAAGGTTAATTTATCCAATCCTCCCGTTTCACTTGCTGCTAATAATAATTCAAATAGAATTGTTTCTCCATTTTCAGTGCAATCCATTCAAAATGTTGTAATTGATCCTCAATTAAGTCAAGAACACTCGTTTGACAATTTAATCGTAGGAGATTGCAACCGATTTGCCTATACAGCAGGGATGTCAATAGCCAAAAATCCTGGAAAATCGGCATTTAATCCTCTATTTATACACGGAAATTCGGGTTTAGGAAAGACTCACATTGCACAGGCAATAGGTATTGAAGTAAAAAAATTATTTCCTGAGAAACAAGTCTTATATGTAAGCGCAAATAAATTCCAGAATCAATATGGATTATCAGCTGCAAGAAACAATACCAGTGATTTTATAAATTTCTATCAATATATTGACGTATTAATTATTGATGATGTACATGAATTTGCGGGGAAAATTGGAACCCAAAATGTCTTTTTCCACATTTTTAATCATCTTCAACAACAAGGAAAACAACTTATTTTAACCAGTGATAAGGCTCCTGCAGCACTGCAAGGTGTTGAAGAGAGGCTGTTGTCTCGTTTTAAATGGGGATGTACAGCAGAGATTACACATCCGAATTTTGAGACAAGGAAGCAAGTTCTAGAATCAAAAATACATAAAGATGGATTAGTGATTTCAGATGATATTGTTAGCCACATTGCAAAATCTGTTACTACAAACATCCGCGAATTAGAGGGTACAATTGTCTCCATACTTGCTCAATGTGCTTTTAATAAGGTTGAAATAACTTATGAGTTGGCTAATCGAGTTATGAATCAATTGGTTGTGAATAATCCTAAAAAGGAGATTACAATTGAAACAATTCAGAATAAAGTATGTGGCTACTATAATATTTCTGCCGCTGATATTCAAACGAAATCTCGAAAAAGAGATGTAGTTCAAGCCCGTCAAGTGGCAATGTATTTTTCTAAAAACTTTACGCCATCTTCTCTTTCAACAATAGGTTTGAAAAATGGCAATAGAGATCACGCTACTGTTCTACACGCTTGTAAAACAGTTAATAATTTTTTAGATACTGATAGAGACTTTAAGCGTCAAATTAAAGAAATTGAAGAACTTATTCAAAACTCTTAAGAAAAACTATCATTTTAATCAATAAGATTTAAGTAGGAGTTAAAATAATAGAGCTAAATAGATATTATTTCTATTTAGCTCTATTATTTTATATTGAATAGCTTTCTTTCCTTCTTTTTTCTTAATTTTGCCGTTTCGTCAACCACTTTAAGGAAAAAATTCATTGTTTATATTATTAAATCATTGTTTATGAGATTAAGCATATTTAGTTTGTTTTTTTTGTACTGCTTACTTGTAATTACAAATCCTATTTTCTCACAAAACAGTTCTCAAAATATTAACAGTAAACAGCAAACATATACCATTCTAAAGGGAGAAGGACTCTACCGGATAAGCTTAAAACTTGGAACGACTATCGATGAGTTAATTCGTTTAAATCCAGCTTTGCAACAGGGTTTTTCTGAAGGTCAAGTGATATTGATTCCTACTTCTAATGCAAAAAATATTTCAGGATCGAATAAGATTACAAGTCCATCAGATGACGATAAGTATATTATACATACTGTTGAAAAGGGACAAACATTATATTCACTCTCGTTGAAATACGATATTCCAATTGAGGTGATTGTACAGAATAATCCAGGTGTGGAAAATGGTCTAATTGAGGGTAACGGTATTAAAATTCCTAAAGATACTCAAGTCAATCTCGCCGAAAAGCAAAGAAGTAGTGATTATACATATCATACAATTGAAGCAAGAGAGACTCTCTACGGAATATCTAAAATTTTTAATTGTTCGGTAGAGGATATTTTAGACTCCAACCCTGGGTTAAGTATTCAAACCATGAAGGTGGGTAACGAAATACGAATTCCTAAAAATGGAAGGACTAAAATTGCGCAGTCTGAAGCCGCAAATTCAACTCACGATATTCGTAAAGAAACGGTCTATATTATAAAGAAACGAGATAAACTTACAAGCATAGCAAAAGAGTTTTTTGTAACGGAAACGGAAATAAAAAATCTCAATCCAACAATTGATTTTAATAATTTAAAAGTTGGTAATCAAATCATTGTGCCAACGCAGAGCTCTTCAATAGACCGAACCCCAGTTGTCGACGTTCCAAATGAAGAGATGATTCTTGAACAAGATAGCAAGTCGAAATGTAGTGGTTTCAACTATCAATTAACTCCTGTAGTCTTTAAAATTGCCATTTTATTACCTTTTGCTGCTACTGATAATCTTTCTCCAATGAGTGGTGAAGGAACTTCTACTCCGTTGTCCTCTGTTAGTAAAATATTTTTAGAGTACTACGAAGGGGCACTGCTTGCTCTCGATAAGCTCAAGAAAGAGGGTGTGAAGGTTGAGTGTTTTGTTTATGATACCTGGCCCGATTCAAGTAAAATTAGACAGATCATTGCTAAACCAGAATTCAAGAAGATGAATTTGATTTTTGGGCCAGCTTATGCCGTAAATCTCAGTTTAGTTTCCGATTTCGCCAAACAAAACAAAATACCTTTGGTTTATCCTCTTTCATCAAAGAATTTTGAACTAGCAGAAAATCCGTATATATTTCAAATTAATAGTAGTGATACAGTTGTTTATGATAATGTGGGGAGATATTTTGCTTCACAGAAGGGTGCACGAATAATTGCGGTAACGTCTCAAATTCCGTCAATGAAGGAGCGTGAGGTATTGGCAAAAGTTAAGGACTCTTTTAAGAAAGCTGGCTCTTCAGACAATACCGTATTTGTTGAGGTTCCTTTTACTCCTGAAAATGGATTTGATAAACTTCTTAGCTCACTTGTTTCTGATAAAAACAATCTTATCTACATTCCATCGGAAAAAGAGAGCGATGTATCCTTGATTGTTAATGCTGTGCATGGTATTTTGAAGAAAACATCATCATCAATTTCAATCA
>JAYVSA010000479.1:0-2166 GCA_043775765.1 Breznakibacter sp.
AATTCCATCATCCCACAATCTGGATGTACTGAAATAGGGCGATGCTTCTGCCAAATATTGCGCTTTGATTGTTTGTCTAAACTCATTGCGCATCTCAGGTGTAGTCAGTTTTTTATTTACAGAAACCAACACATCGGCAGCCTGTGCTGGCCCCATTACCGAAGTAGAAGCTGTTGGCCATAAAAAGAGAAAGTTGGGGTTAAATGCACGGCCTGCCATAGCATAATTCCCTGCGCCATATGAGCCCCCAAGTATAATAGTAAAAAATGGAACGACACTGTTTGCCAAAGCATTAACCATTTTCGCCCCATCTTTTGCTATTCCTTTATGCTCATACTCTTTCCCAACCATAAAGCCCGTTATATTTTGCAAAAAAAGCATGGGAACTCCTCTTGAATTGCATAGTTGAATAAAATGTGCCCCCTTTTGTGCAGATTCAGAAAACATAATTCCATTGTTCGCTACAATACCAATAATTTTCCCTTTTACAGTAGCAAAGCCCGTTACAAGGGTAGTTCCAAAATTTGCCTTAAATTCATTAAAGCTCTCTGCATCAATCACTCTTTCAATAATTTCGAAAATAACAGAGTTTGATGTTGAGAGTTTTTCAGATAGCGCGTTGAGTTCTGAACTTGGCTTAATTGGTTGAAAAACAGTTTTTTCTATTGTTACCACTCTATTATGGGAGAGTGTTTTAAAAATAGCACGACACTTCTCAACACCCTCCGTTTCATTCTCCACAAAATGATCGGCAACACCCGATATATGTGTATGCACGAATGCACCACCTAATTCTTCGGCCGAAACATCTTCGCCAGTAGCTGCTTTTACCAATGGCGGACCAGCCAAGAAAATGGTTGCTTGATTCTTAATCATAATCACTTCGTCGGACATAGCAGGTATGTAAGCCCCGCCAGCAGTGCAGGAACCAACAACCAAGGATATTTGTGGAATCTCCTGTGCTGACATTTGTGCCTGATTAAAAAAGATTCTACCAAAGCCCTCTTTATCGGGAAATACCGCAGATTGCTCAGGCAAGAAAATTCCACCAGAGTCGACAATATAAAGACAAGGTAATTTATTTTTTAGGGCTATTTCTTGCGCACGTAGATGCTTTTTAATTGTCTCCTTTATGTAAGTTCCGCCCTTTACTGTACTATCGTTAGAGACTATAACAACATGAATTCCATTTATTGAACCAATACCAGTAATGATACCTGCCGATGGGAATTGGTTACCATACTGGTTATATGCTGCAAGGGGTGAAAATTCAACAAACTCACTCCCCTCATCAATAATGAGATTAATGCGTTGACGAGCTAAAAGCTTTCCGCCAGTGGTTTTCACAGTTAGAAAAGATTTGCTTAAAGTTTCTTTAAGTATGGATAGATAATTAACGGTACAACTTGCATTAAAATCAATTGGTTCCTCTATTCCAAATTCAGAACCTACAGTGCGAATCATATTGAACATCTTATTTGTTTAATAATTACCCCAGTTTAACAATAAAATTAGGTTTATGTTCCATTATTGAAAAAAATATGACGTAATTATAAATAGTTTGTCAAAAGAATCTCTTTTGTTAGCTTTGCATCAAAATCAATACAAATGTCGCACTCAGATAGCTCTTTAAAATCAATCTATTACGCTTTAGCTGCCAATGCAGGCATTGCTATAATAAAAACAGCGGCTGCTGTAATAACAGGTTCTGGCTCTATGTTGGCAGAGTCTATTCACTCGTTTGCAGATTGCGGCAACCAAGGCCTTCTCTTTGTTGGACTTAGAGCTGCTAAACGCAAACCCACAAAACAATATCCTTTAGGATTTGGAAAAGCAACCTATTTCTGGTCGTTTGTGGTGGCAATTATTCTTTTTAGCATGGGAGGTTTGTTTTCAGTTTATGAGGGTGTTCATAAATTATCGTCAACAGAACCTCTGGAAACGCCATTTATTGCGTTAGGAGTTTTATTTTTCAGTATTATTCTTGAAGGTTCATCCTTATTTGGTTGTATTAAAGAGATAAATAAATTACGAGGCAATATGTCTTTAAATCAGTGGGTTAAAGAGAGTCGTCAGAGCGAATTAGTGGTAGTATTAGGTGAAGACGTTGCTGCTATTTTAGGATTGATATTTGCTTTTGGTGCAGTGGTTTTAACCGTTTTAACC
>JAYVSA010000480.1:0-16096 GCA_043775765.1 Breznakibacter sp.
CATCAAACCTTCTTTATTCGGGGCCGACGCAATATTCAAATTAGAGAAGAATAACTACTTTGACCCAGGTACGTTTTTACAGTTAACCCTTGAAACTACTATTGGAAATAGATGGCCAGAGTCTCGTAATTTCAGTATTGCGTCGGCCCCGAATAAAGAAGGTTTGATGCGATTGATTATTGGAAAGGTTGGCATTTATACCACACGTATTTTCAATGAGTTAACAGTTGGCAAAACCTGTACTTTTAAGTACTCTTTTGGCGACTTTCTGATTCCATCATTTGACCAAAAGGGCGATATCGTTTGCATTGCTGGTGGAACTGGTATTGCACCATTTCTCTCATTTGCAGAGTATCTCAATAGTGCTGGGCAATCAAACAGAATGAAACTCTTTTATTCAGCTAAGAACTGTAGTGAATTAATTGGTATTGATTCACTGAAAAAGCTCTTGCCAGCTGAGAATTTACGTATTCATCTGTCACGCGAGCAAAAAGAGGGTTTTAGCTCGGGTCGTATAACTTTAGAAGATATTCTAAATCTGAAGTTTAATTTGTCCACGTCACATTTTTATATTTGTGGTGGTGAGGATTTTACCAAGGGATTCAAGAAGGGGCTTGGCCAATTGGGGGCGGAGGCCATCTATACCGATGAGTGGTAGGATAATTGATTGCTCTTTTTGAACTAACAAAATTTGATTTATGAAGGTTGTTTTATTGGCTGGCGGATTTGGGACAAGATTAAGCGAAGCTACAAATTTGATCCCCAAACCAATGGTGGAAATAGGCGGAAAACCTATCCTTTGGCATATAATGAAAACCTATTCGCATTATGGTTTTAACGAGTTTGTTATTTGTTGTGGCTACAAGGCATACGTGGTAAAAGAGTGGTTTGCCAACTATTTTTTGCACAACAGCGATATCACCATTTCACTTGCCGATAATAGCATTGAGGTACATAATAATAAGTCGGAGCCTTGGAAGGTAACCCTTGTAGATACTGGACTTAACACCATGACTGGTGGTCGAATAAAGCGAATTCAGGAATATATTGGTAATGAGCGCTTTCTATTGACTTATGGCGATGGCCTTTCAGATTTAAATATCTTAGATTCTATTAAGCATCATCAAACAAGCGGAAAATTAATTACCGTAATGGCGCATATGCTTGAGAGTAAATTTGGAGGATTAGATATCGACAAAAATGGAGATGTTACTTCATTTACCGAAAAAAGCTCTGATACAGGAAATTGGATAAATGCTGGTTATTTTATCTGCGAGCCTGAGGTTTTTGGATATATTACCGATGGTGATGCGAGTATTTTTGAAAAAAAACCTCTCGAGAATTTGGCCAAAGATGGCAAGATGACATCATATAAACATAGTGGCTTTTGGAAGCCAATGGACACCCTTAAGGATAATACCGATTTGAATACGATGTGGGATTCTGGAAAGGCTCCTTGGAAAGTTTGGTAGATTTTGCTAGCATTTTTTTGTAATTTTTGTGGGGATAATTTATGGAGTGTTACAACAATATTTATAAAGGCAAAACAGTTCTTGTTACGGGCCATACGGGCTTTAAAGGTTCTTGGTTGGCTATTTGGCTGCACGAACTTGGCGCTCGCGTTATTGGCTATGCTTTAGATCCCTACTCGGATAAAGATAATTTTGTGCTCTCTAACATTTCGCAAAAGATTGTAGATATAAGGGGCGATGTTAGAGATAGAAAAAAACTTGGTGAAGTATTTAGTAAATATCAGCCTGAAATAGTTTTTCATTTGGCAGCTCAACCATTGGTGCGTCTATCTTATGAGCAACCCGTTGAAACGTATGAGGTAAACGTAATGGGCACCATCAACGTGATGGAAGAGGTTAGAAGGTGTGATAAGACCAAGGTGGCGATATTGATTACAACCGATAAGTGCTATGAAAACAGAGAGCAAATTTGGGGTTATAGAGAGAATGAGGCAATGGGTGGTTACGATCCATATTCATCCTCTAAAGGGGCTTGCGAGATAGCAATTAGTTCTTGGCGTAGATCATTTTTTAATCCCAACGAGTACGAAAAGCACGGCAAATCTATTGCAAGTGTTAGAGCAGGTAATGTAATAGGCGGCGGAGATTGGTCCAAAGACAGAATTATTCCTGATTGTATTCGCTCGCTTGAAGGTAATGGCGCCATAGATATAAGAAGTCCGAAATCCATCAGACCTTGGGAGCATGTGCTTGAGCCACTTAGTGGTTATCTTTTGTTGGGTCAGAAGATGTTGGAAAATCCCACGAAATACTGTGAAGGATGGAATTTTGGACCAAATCTCGACTCAATTCTATCGGTTTGGGATGTGGCTTCTAAAATTGTTGAATATTATGGAAAAGGCAAATTGAAAGATGTTTCTAATTCGGCTGATTTGCACGAGGCCAAATTACTCTTGCTTGATATTACCAAAGCTCGTTTTGAGCTGGGTTGGGAGCCGAAGTTGTCAATTTTTCAAAGTATTGAGCTTACGGCAGAGTGGTATAAACGCTATAAGAATGAGGAGGTATACGATTTGTGTGTTGAGCAGATAAATAGTTTCTTGAAGAATTAAATTGCTTAACATGAAGGTTTCTGATTATATCATAAGTTTTTTTGAACAGAAGGGAGTAGATACCATTTTTGGATATATGGGTGGAATGATTACCCATTTGGCCGATTCTATAGCTACAAATGATAATGTTAAGTTTGTTCAGGTTTATCACGAACAAACGGCCGCTATTGCCATTGAAGGCTATGCACGCGAAACTGGAAATATTGGTGTTGCAATGGCTACTAGTGGTCCTGGTGCTACTAATATGATGACTGGTATAGCCGATGCTTATTTTGATTCAATACCAACAATTTACATTACAGGACAGGTAAATACTTACGAATATAAATACGATAAGCCCATTCGTCAACTTGGATTTCAAGAGATGGACGTGGTTGCTACGGTAAAAGAGATAACCAAATATGCGGTTATGATTACCGACGAGAAACGAATTCGTTTCGAACTAGAAAAGGCTTTCCATATTGCAAAGAGTGGTCGTCCAGGTCCTGTTTTACTGGATATTCCAATGAATATACAACGGGCAGAGATTAATCCCAGCGAGTCAGAATCTTATATTCCAGAGCCAACATTAAAGAGATCGTACGACTTTGCATCGATTGAAAAGTTGATAAATAGTGCCCAGCGCCCTATGCTATTGGTTGGAGGCGGATGTTTTAATTCAGGGGCTCAACTTGAGATAAACGATTTCGTGAAAAAGACAGGCATTCCTGTGGTTGCCTCTCTAATGGGCAAAGGCGTTGTGGACGAGAGTTCGGCCAATTATATTGGAATGCTTGGTAGTTATGGTAATCGCTGTGCAAATATCGCTACAGCCAATGCCGATTTACTCATTGCTTTAGGTAGCAGGCTCGATACGCGACAAACTGGCGCCATGGTAGAGCATTTCTTGAAAAAAGGCAAAATTATTCATGTCGATATCGATGAAAATGAGCTGATTCATCATCGTATTGAAAACAAGATAAATTTGGCCATTGATGTAAAGGAGTTTATTTTAGGATTGCAAATCTCAAATCTTGAAATAGATTCTTGGAAAGGGTATCTAAAAACCATTAAAGCGACTTATAATCAAAATGTTGAGGTTAATCAAAATGTTGAAAATAAAGCACCATATAGAATTATTGAGACTCTGAACAAATATTCAAAAGTTAACGAGTTATTTACTGGCGATGTAGGTCAAAATCAGATGTGGGCTGCGCAAAGTTTGGTGTTAAAACAAGGGCAAAAGTTCTTTACTAGTGGCGGTTTGGCGCCAATGGGTTATTCGCTACCTTGTGCTGTTGGTGCGGCATTTGCTAAGTCAAACAACGAATCAATATACTGCATTACGGGTGATGGCGGATTTCACATGTCAACACAATCGTTAATGCTTATATCGCAATACAATTTGCCCATTAAAGTTATCGTGATAAATAATCATGCATTGGGTATGATAACGCAATTTCAAGAACTCTATTTTAATAATAGGCTTACGGGAACGGCGGTAACAGGTGGTTATCAAGTGCCTGATATTGAAAAACTTGCAGAGGCTTATGGGTTAAAATATTTCGAAATTTCAGAATCCGATTTAGAGAACAATACCCTAATGGATGAAATTTTCAGTACTAGAAATTGCATTGTAAATTATGTCATTGAAGGATCTACAAGGGTCTATCCAAAGCTGGAGTATAACGCATCTTTTGAAGATGTTAGCCCAAAACTTTCTCGTGAGGAGCTGGAAGGGTTGATGCTTTAATTATAATAGAAGAATTTGATGAAGAAGGTTATTGTAACAGGAGCCACAGGTATGATAGGCATAAGTTTTATTCAGGAGTGCATCCTCAATAATACCGATGTTGTGGCTGTTGTGCGTCCAAAATCGTCAAATTTAAATAGAATACCTGAATCCGAATATGTGACAATCGTGGAGTGTAGATTAGATAATTTATCGAGCCTAGAAACGTTATTAGACCACTCTTACGACGCATTTTACCATTTTGGATGGGAAGCTACTGGGAAGACGGGAAGGCAAGATGCTATTATTCAGAATAAAAATATTGGCTACACATTAGATGCCGTAAAGGTTGCTAAGAAATTAGGTTGTCAGATGTTTATAGGCGCAGGCTCGCAGGCTGAATATGGGCGACTTAATATGGATAAAATATCGCCAGCTTCGCCCATAAATCCCGAAATTGCCTATGGCGTAGCAAAGTATTCTGCAGGTAAATTAAGTGCGCTTCTGGCTAAAAAGAAGGGCATTAAACATTCGTGGGTTCGCATATTTAGCGTTTATGGTCCTTACGACAACGAGAATACCATGATTATGCACGCAATTGATAAGATGCTGAAGCACGAGCCAACTCAGTTCACAAAAAGCGAGCAAACGTGGGATTATCTCTATTCCAAAGATGCAGGACGGGCATTGTATCTTATTGGCGAGTTTGGCCGAAATCAATCGGTTTATTGCTTAGGAAGTGGCAAGACAAAAGTGCTTTCTGAATACATAGAAGTTATTAAAAGTCAGACAGATACTCCTTTGGCAACGGGTGTTGGAGAGTTGCCCTATGCCCACAATCAAGTGATGAATTTGTGTGCAGATATTACGAGTTTAACGAGGGACACTGGTTTCACGCCACAAATTGGGTTTGAAGAAGGTATTAGAAGAACAATGGAGTGGTGTCGGCTTATATAGTTAGAAATCTACCCCAGTTTAACTTCATTGGTAATGTATTTTCGGATTATTTATGTAATACTTGTGTTCTTTTTCGTAAAGTATTAATGGATTCGTGTTTGCTCATAAGAGAGTATAATTAAAATTAAATTTGTTGTTCGAGTTTTTAGACGAATGGGATATGCTAACTATCCTTTGTAGGGCAGATAAGAGGGTTAGAATATATCCGAAACTTTATATATTAATACAATTTTGTTATGGTTGAAATAGAGAAGTATGGTTGGGTAAATGCTCTTCGTGGTTACGCCATTTTACTAGTGATATTAATTCATACATCAGAGATGTTTTATTCATCATCTTGGATGCAAATCATTACACATACTGGAGATTTAGGTGTGCAACTTTTTTTTATCATGAGTAGTTTTACGTTATTTAATTCTTATTATAAGAGAAAGAATGTTGAATTATCTCATACTAAAAACGATTTTTTTATCAGACGGTTTTTCCGAATAGCGCCATTCTATTATATTGCAGGTTTAATATATGTTTGCCATACAATTTTTATAAAGAACGAAAATGTAAATATCATTCATCTATTATCTAACTACACATTTACAAATGGGTTATTTCTACCTGCCATAAATTACATACCCCCAGGAGGATGGTCTGTAGGTGTTGAAATGCTCTTTTATTTGGCTATACCATGGCTCTGCTCGCACATTACCTCATTAAAAAGATCAATGCTTTTTCTGTTATTTTCCATTGTAATTTCAAACATTATTAATGCATTGTTGTTTTATTACGTGACATATTATACAACTTCTAATTGGATTGGAGCAAGGCAATGGTCACTATATTTTTGGTTCCCAAATCAATTTCCAGTTTTTGTATTCGGTATTATACTCTATTTCGTTTATAAAGAGATAAGAGTTTCTGAGAAAACAGGGAATAGACTACTAATACTTTCTCTAATTTCATTTTTGATATTAGCATTTGTAAAATTTGAACTTACCTATCCTGAATATTTCTTTCAACGAGAGTATGTTTATAGTCTATTATTTACCCTATTTGCGATTGGTGTTTATTCCACCAGAAATAGTTTAATTATTAACAGTCTAATTCAAAAAATTGGGATTGTTAGTTTTAGTATGTATTTAAATCACTTTATTATTTTAGCGGGAATGCTTTACTGTAATGAAGTTATTCTGTGTGAATTAAAGATTAGACTCAATTTCCCAGTCGAAATATTACGCAATGATTTTATATTTTTAGTTTGGTACATAATCATTGTTTTTACAACATTTATTTTTTCTAAATTGACATACAAATACATTGAATTTCCAGGTATAAATCTTGGTAAAAAGGTAATTATGTCATTATATCCCGAAAGTAAATACGAAAAGTAGTATCATTTCTACTTGTTATTTCTTTAAAGAAAGTTACAAATCCATAATTGGAATTAGTATCACAAAAATATTACAATCATATTATCACATCAATTTATTAGTAGTTTCAGATTTATAATAATATGACGGTTAAATCTTTATTTTATGTTTTAATAACTTCGTATAATTGTCAATAATTATTTAAAATATAGCTATAGATGTCAAAATTTTTAAGTATTGAGTATTATTTAAGTTTGATAAAAGGCGATTTAGTTAAGAAGTCTTCTCTTTTAGCTATTTCAACAGGATTCGGTGCGCTATCACGATTTCTTCTCGTTACGATTCTGGCGCGCTACCTTTCGCCAGAATCGTATGGGGTATGGGTTTTAATAACCTCAATTGCTGCCATTATGATGTTTGGTGATTTTGGAATTACCAATGCTCTGCGCAATAAGTTATCGGTACTTGCTGCCGAAGGTGAAAATACAAGTGATTTACAACGAGAGTATTTTTATGTAGCATTCTATTTTTTCTTTTTTCTCTCTACTGCGATCTCAATAATATTTCTTTGCTTAGTGAATTATATACCACTTGATAAATTATATAATACTGCAAACGTGTTACTTAAGAATCAGGGGGTAGAACTA
The DNA here is from genome assembly GCA_043775765.1 of Breznakibacter sp. GTDB lineage: Bacteria > Bacteroidota > Bacteroidia > Bacteroidales > Marinilabiliaceae > JAGPHP01. The sequence goes on from JAYVSA010000480.1 coordinate 7,264, forward strand.
TTTATATTCATACAATTAACATTTATAATGGGTATTCCATTTGGAATGGCTAATGGTCTATTTTTTTCATATGATGAAAGTCGGTTTGTTGCTATATTTGGGGTGTTAAATAGTATTTTAACTTTAGGATCTGTAATCGTACTTTCATTCATTCTTTCTGCTAACATTGTTACAATAGGAAAAACCTATTTTTTGCTTAACTTCTTGGTGTACGTTACTTCATTTACATACTTTGTATATCGGCGTAAGTGGTACAAAAGTTTTAGTACGAGCCCTATGCTTGCACCAAGACGTATTTGGGAACTTCTTAAAACAGGGGTCTTGTTTTTAAGCGTTCAATTGTCAACCTCTTTTATTAACAATGTCCCAACCATCTTTATTGGTGCTGTCGGCGATTTGAAAATGGCAGCATCTTTTAATATTGCTCAGAAGTTATACACAATGGTTATTTCAATTTACCAAAGTATATTTAACCCTATATGGAGTAAAATGAGTCTATATGCGAATCAAAAAAACTGGAAAGATTTTCGAAAACTTCATAAAAGAATAGTTCTGTTATCTTTTTTAGCGTTTTTTGTATTTACCATATTATTTACCATATTCTCAAAAACTATATTTCAAATAGTCGTAGGAAGTCAGTATGAATCGTCCTATACTATAGTATTTCTCTTAGGTATTTCAACTATGTTTTATGTAATGTTTGAAGCATCCTCATTATTGCAAAACAGCTTAGGAAAATTAAAGTTACGAACTGTAATACAATTAATTGTTGTTTGTTTTATAAACTCTTTATTTCATTTCACATTTAGTTTGTTTGGAATAAACTCAATTCCAGTGAGCTTAAGTCTAATATGGTTAACATTATTTGTCATATTAACTTTTCAAGGTCACAGGTTAATTAATAGAATCGAAAGATTATAATCAAAACTAAAATTAATGATTTTTTAATTGTTTGTAACCATTCTTTTTAGATTAGTTAGCTTTTGTAGTTAAGCGTTTGTTTCTGAGGTCATATATAAAAATTAAAATAATGAAAACTTATTTATTTGCGCCCATTAATAATGAATGTTTATGCTTAGATCTCCAATTAGCAGAAGGTGCTAATTGGATAGATGAGGTTCATGTTACCGAAGTTAATATGAATTTTCAGGGTGGGGCTAAGGATTTCATGTTTCATGAAATGCAAAAGGAACGATTGAAAGTTCATTCGTATGACGGATCATCTCTTCTTAAGTATGATTGGTTATCGCGAAAGATAGGTGTGTATTCAAAGAAAGATAATGTATTTGCTCCTTTTATTAAAAACAGATTTGGGCGAGTTCGAATGACCTGGTATAATGAGGCTATTCAGAGAAATTGTGCTTCAAATTTTTTTTCAATTCTTTCAGATGAGGATATCGTAATTTTGTCTGATATTGACGAAATAATTGACTCAAGATTTTCAGATCAAATTATTTCAGAAGTCAAGAAGCGTGGTATAATAACAATAAAACTGCATTTCACTCTTTTCTTTTTAAATCTTTTTTCTAAAAACTGGGGTGGTCCAAGGGATTACAGTTATAGGACATTTGTTATGACAGGAAAATATTTTAAAAGTCTTAAGTATTCATCTGATTATTTGAGAAAATTAGGGGAGAATAATAAATTACTTAATGAAATATACTGCCCAGATGAAATAATGGGGTTTCATCACTCATGGCTTGGGGATGAAGCATTTATTTCAGAAAAGTTATCATCATATGCTCATGTTGAGCATAAGGGTTTAAATAGTGCAAATTTTATTAAGCAATGTCTGCGGGAGAAAAAATCAATCTTTCCTGGACATGAACTATATGCAGATAGTAATATACCTTTGCTTAGAAGTGTTGAAATGCTCAGAATCACAGAAAATAATTTTTTCATTTAACTATTTTGGGTACTTTGATTTATTGTTATCAATGATCTTCTTATATTTTGTTTTTTTCTTATTTATTAGCACATTACACTTTTGAAAATGTGTTAAAAGCTGGGCGTTATGACGAAATTGTTTGATGAAGTTATTTGATGAAATTATTGATTGTTTAGTGTTTCAAGCTAATACTTTTTTGTTATTAAGCGTGTGCAAATTAAAATGAAGGCTTTAGCTTTTTGTACGATAAACAGTAATTTTTGTTGTTAATGCCATTGTTTCTATGAATAACCCATTGGATAAGTCATATTATATTGATTTTATTATAATTAATCTGGTTTTGCTTTTCTTATTAGCAGATACCATTACAGGTGTAGCAATTAAATATAATCTTCCAAGTGTTAGTCAGCCTTTCAAAATAGTATTAATGAGTTTAATGTTGTTGCGCATTATGCAAAACTCAGTAATGGTATTTGTTTTTTTGTTTGGTATTATATCATTGTTTTTCATTCCAGTTATTTTCGTATTTTATTCAACAGGTGGTAATACGCTCTATTTTGCTGAGAATTTATCAGGGTTTTTAAAAATTTCTAATCTATTTGTTTCATTTTTTTATTTTAAGAACATATTTTTTCAACGTTTCTATGAAAGAAAGAGCTATTTTTTTATGAAAATAATAAGCTATAGCTATTTTTTTGTTTTTTTAAATTTGATTTTAGGGCTTTTGGGTTTTGGATATGAAGCATATGCTGGAGGAATAGGCTCCAATGGGTTCTTTTATTCTACAAATGAAGTAAGTACAGTAATGATTATTTTTCATTCAGTATTTTTATTTTATATTTTTGAGACCTCTTCTCCAAAGAAGTATGTATTATTCGGATTGGGTTTAGTTTTTCTTTCGTTAGTTAAAGCATCAAAGGTTAGTATTGTTGGAACATTCTTAATTTTTATTTTAGTCCCAATAGTTAATTACAAGTTAAATATAAGAAGGCTCAAGCTCACTGACATTAAATATGGATGTGTTTCTTTATTAATTCTCATATTGGCGAGTTCTGGTATTTATTATGGCATGGAACAGTCTGGATTGTTAGATAGAATGATATATTTTTATACTTTGTTTGAGGGGAATTTGGTTACTTTCTTACTCTCTTCAAGAGATGAATTTGTTGCGGCTGGATTAATTCAATTTCAGAAATCTAATTTCTTTGAAATTTTATTTGGGCTAGGATCCAAATCAGCACAAGATTTAATGATACCCATAATTGGAGTTCCTAAAACCATGGAGGTAGATTTTTTCGATATTTTATTTGCTCACGGAATAATTGGCGTCGTTATCATTTTTACTTTTATGCTTTCTTGCACCTCAATTGCGTATAAAAGATGGAAAATGCAAGGTGATGTTAAATTTTTAATGCTAGTTGTATGTAATTTACTTGTATTAGTAATTTCATTTACTGCGGGTCATGTATTTACTGGTGGAATGGTCACTCTTTTTATTGGATTGGTTAATGGATACGTTTTAACAAGAAAGAACACAGAATTACTACAATGAGAATATTTATAGTTTCGAACATGTTTCCTTCGAAGAATTCACCAAATTATGGGGTTTTTGTCAAGAATTTCATGCTTCAAATGGAAGAGGAGAGCTTTTTATTTGTTTCTAGAGCTCTAATCATTGGAAAAAGCCAGAATGTCTTTAGTAAATTTGTTAAGTATATTAAGTTTATTTGCGAGCTTCTGCTTAAGGGATGGTTTACAACGTATGATGTCATGTACGTTCATCAGGTGAGCCATTCTGCGCCATTTGTTTGGCTAATGTTGAAATTTAAGAATGCTAGATTTGTTTTGAACTTTCATGGTGATGATGCTTTAGTCAGGAATCGGATAGATAGGTTTTTTTTCTTTTTTTCGAAAAAGGTTGTAAAAAGAGCAAATTTAGTTGTAGTTCCCTCGATTTATTTTAAAGACATTGTAGTTGCAAACTTTGAAATTGATCCTAGTAAGATTTTTGTTTCTCCGTCAGGTGGTATTGATCCTAAAGTTTTCTATGTGGACAAAAGCCGTGAAATTAATATTTCACGCAAGAAGCTTACTGTAATTACAGTTTGCAGATTAGATGAGGGAAAAGGTTTGGAAACTCTAATTAATTCTTTAAAAAACAAATCTGATATAATTGAAAAAATTTATATTGTTGGCAGTGGGCCACTTGAACCTGAGTTGAAGTTATTATCAAAAACATTAAATCTAGATAATCTTATTTGTTTTATACCGATGCAAGACCAGAATAAATTGCTTTATTACCTTCATAAGTCTAACCTTTTTATTTTTCCTTCGGAACGAGAGAGTCTTGGATTGGTTGGAATTGAAGCAATGGCATCTGGACTTCCAATTATTGGGTCTAACATTGGCGGTATTCTCTCATATTTAAAAGATGGCGTTAATGGATTATCTTTTGAGGTTGGAAGTTGTTGTGATCTTGCACGGAAAATAGAGCATTTTTATAATTTGTCTTTTGAAGACAGGTTTCGGTTAAGCAATGGTGCAATACAAACGGCTCAAGAATTTAATAAAAATCTTGTGATTCAGTTATTAAAATTAAAATTAAATGAAATATTTAAGCACGCATAACTGTTTCTGTTGTTTGCATTTTTAATTTAATCGCTATTTTTTTATATCTAAATACGATATGATTCAACTTTTCATCCTTACTTACAATCGGCCTCAAATGGTTGTGCACGCTGTTAGATCCGCGTTAGCTCAAGATTTTAAAGAATTAGTTGTGGTTGTCTCTGATAATTCTACGAATGAGGACACAATGGAAATGCTTTCAAATGAATTTAAAGATAATTCACGGTTTTTTTACATAAAACGAGAGCATACTCTTTCACCAATAGGCCACTTCAATAAAGTGCTTTCTGAAGTTAATTCTGAATTCTTTATGCTGTTCCATGATGATGATATTATGGATTCAAATATGATCACTTCATTAATTCAAGAATTCACTGATGAATCTATTGTTGCTGTCGGTGCAAATTCAAGAATAAGTGTAAGTGGAAGTTTACGCAAGAAGCCAATGTGGCTTTCCAGCAAGTCAAAAATGTTCATTAACGATAGTACAACCTTTATAAAACCTTATTTAAATAATGGTGGAATCATACCTTTCCCTGCATATTTATATAGAAAACGAATGGTAGGTGATTTAAGGATGAGAACTGAAAATGGTGGTAAATTTTGTGATGTTGCATTTTTAGTGGATGTCAGCAATTTAGGTAGAATTGTATGGATAAAAACGCCTTTAATGACATATTACATTCATCAAGGTCAGGATAGCTTTTCAAATTCTTTTATAGATAGACTAAAATTAATTAAATATATTTGTCACCAAACTACTTTAAATCTGCGTTCTCCGTTAATCATTCAATATCGATTATATAATATTTTTTTAGAATTAAAAAATGATGTTGTTCAAAAGAATATTCAACATACAAAGAGGTATCTTTTTGCAATGTATTTGAGTATAAAATACTCTAAGCTTTGGATAATGCCTCGAATTTTTTATTATTTGCCTAGATTTTTATTTGCCAATATAAAAAAATGAAAACAATTAAAATTACATACCCCAGTACAAATCCAATACAACGTCAGATACCAGTTAATCATCTGTTGTACTCAGATTACAAATTTGTAATAAACGAGTCAATTAAATCTTGTGACTATTGGGTTGTCTTTGACACATTAGTTAGGGATGAAGAAACTGAGTGTTCACCAAATAATACATTTCTATTTCTGGGAGAACCACCTTCTGTTAAGCATTACTCTAAGAAATATCTTAATAATTTTGCTAATGTTGTTTCTTGCCATAGGTCGATACGTCACAAATCTCACATTATATCAAACCCCTTGTTGGCATGGTTTGTTGGGTTATCTTTTGATAGAAATCTGAATGCTTTTGATCAATTAAATTACTGGTCCTATGATGATCTAAAATCACAATCTTTTAAAAACAAATCGAAAACTCTTGCAATTATAACATCGAATAAAATTCTTTCAAAAGGGCATCGTAAACGTGTTGAATTTGTTGAATTATTACAGCATGAATTTGGGGGTAGTTTGGATGTGTACGGGCATGGATATCTTGATATTGCTGACAAATTAGACGTTTTAAAAGAATATAAGTACACAATTGTAATTGAAAATGGATCGTTTAGTGACTATTGGACTGAAAAGTTGGCAGATGCATTCTTGTGCGAATGCTTCCCGATATATTACGGGTGCACAAACATTTATAAATATTTTCCAAAAGAAAGCTTAAGTATAATTGACATCAATAAACCTGTAGAGGCTATTAAAAAAATAAAAGCAATACTTGATTCTAATTTTTATGAGCAGAAAAGGCCATTTATAATAAACAGCAAAAGACTTGTGTTAGAGAATTATAATATGTTTACACAGATCATTCGCTGCATAAAAATGAAAAACATTCATTCTTTACCACAAGCGAAATCGGTTATTCGGTTTTCTCCAGAGAGACTTACGATCTTTGATAAAATTAGAAATAGGTTAGTGCGGTTTGTAGGATAATTGCATCTGAACAGATTGAGGTTTTACTCTTTATATTATAAAAATAAAGCTATTGCATCTCGAAGCTTATTAAGCCTACCAAGCACTTTCGCATCGTTCGTTTGAGTTCTTGCGGATTTGTTTGCGGGTGAAACGTTGAGTTTTTTTAATACCTCCAAGGGCAAGTTTATCTACTTCGTCATTTTAGACTTACATCAAAATTGATATTTAAACTATATTTGAACCACCAAATGACTCCGTTTTAGTGGTGCGCTTTGTCTGAAATACTCAATAAATATTAAATTTCTATTATATGTTAAAATGGGTGAAATCGATAACGGTATTTCTTAAGTCAAACTTATTAGCAATCATTCTAATGGTTTTCTTTCTGCTCGATGCTGTTAATTTTTTTATTGATAAAGCCGTTGGTCTTACATTTGCGAATAGTGTTTCCTTTTATATTAAAGGGTTAATACAAATTATCTTACTTTGCTATTTATTTTTCAAATTAAAGGATCGATATTTATTTTGGCTGATAATTGTTGTGTTAATGATTCCCATGATTTGGTGTTTTATTTATTTTGTTCAAAACAGCACATCGCAGAACGACTGTTATATAATGTTGCGATATTCTTCAAAGTATCTGTTTAGCGTGATTCTATTCCTCTCCTTTGCCGAATTGCCAAATTCCCTAAAGAAAAATGCGTTAACTGTGTTTGAATGGATCTTTATATTATCAGCTATACTTGTAATTCTTTCCGCGCTATTTCAAATATCTTTTTTTAGTACTTACGGGATAAATAGATTTGGGTATAAACCATTGATTGCAGCCCAAAATGAAATTTCATTCTGGTGGATTATTGGAATAATCTATTTTTTAAGAAAACATGAATTGAGATCTAGCCATAATAACTTATTGCTACTGTTTGTTGTAGGTATTGCGGGGATGTTATTAGGAACAAAAGCAACTATTATTTTTATATTTATTCTATTCTTCTATTTATTGCTCCTCAGCACCATTGATAGTCGATTTAAGTTTTGGGGATTTATAGTACTTATTTTATCGATGATGCTTTTCCTTTACTTTTCTGGAATATTCGGTTATTTTTTAGATTTTTATAAGGAAAGAGGTTTGTTAATTTCTTTTACTTCAAAACGTAGTTTATTGGTGCAAGAGAGAGTACCTGTTGTGTTATCTACATGGTGTTGGTATAATTATTTAATTGGGGGAATATCATCGATTCGTTATCTAACTGAAATGGATTTAATCGACATATTCATGATGTTTGGTGTTTTAGGTTCAATCGGGTATCTTTTTTTGCTTTGGAAGACACTGTTTCATTTTAGCAATAAAAACAGAGCTGGTTGGCTTTTGGGTTTTTCATTTATTTTTGTGGGAGGTTTCGGGGGGCATGTTTTTCAGAGTGGAGTTTGTGCTATATATTTAGCATTGGGATGCCTTTATTTGCAACATAAACATGTAAGCGTTTGATATTAAATGATTTTGATTACATCGGAGAGTTGAGGCTCTGATTATTTCCACAAGGAATCAAGATCGTGACCTTTATTTTTTTGTAATGATAGTGAATGGTTGAGAAACAATCACTGTCAATAGGCTAAAAATAATTGTAATGGTGGTTTGTAAATAGTTTATTTGGAAAACGTTTTTGATGTTTAGATTATATCCATTTTGTAACGTCGTAATAAAAAATGTACCTTTGATTTATTGTTAGGTATTATTTCAAACTTGATTTTTTAACGATTGCATTTTTAGTTATTTTACCGTTCTATAAATTTGCTTCATCTGTTTTTTTTCCTAGAAATTGTTCTCAGTTAATGCATTGTTTGCCATTTTAATTCACAACCTATTATGAAAGAAAGGAATTTCTCTATTGATTTAATGAAATTTATAGCAACATTTCTTATTTTAAACTCCCACATGGATATATTGTATATACATTTCCCGAGTTTAGCTACAGGTGGAGCAATTGGAGATGTTGTTTTCTTTTTTTCTTCTGGATTTATGCTCTTTCATAAACCTATTGGCTCCTTTGATAACTGGTATGGTAACCGTATTAATAGAATATATCCAACAGTGTTTTCCTGGGCAATCATATCCTCTTTTTTCTTTGAAAACCATCAAGATATGATAAGCATAGTTTTGTATGGAGGAGGAGGTTTTGTGTCAGCGATTATGATTTATTATGTGTTTATTTATCTTATTAATAAATATTTTATTGGGAAAGAAAAAATAGTTGCTTTAATTGTATGTGTCGTAATAGGAGTATTCTACTATTTTTTTCCTTACAAATACGGTATTGGGAGTTATGGAATTTATGGCGATATATCAAATTTTCGTTGGGTATTTTATTTTCTATTTATTTT
>JAYVSA010000481.1:0-7262 GCA_043775765.1 Breznakibacter sp.
AAAAAATTCACCATGGTTTTAACAGAACAAACATTAGGTGGTTTTCTAGAACAATGGGCTAATGTCCTTCCTAATCATGATTTTATTGTTTATCCCGACAGAAATCTTCGCTTTACTTACTCGCAATTCAACAAGAGAGTCGACGATTTGGCAAAAGGCTTACTAGCAACCGGCTTATGTAAAGGCGACAAAATAGGTATTTGGGCAAATAACGTACCCGATTGGCTCACTTATTTATTTGCATCAGCAAAAATTGGAGCTGTATTAGTCACAATTAACACCAACTATAAATCGCACGAACTAGCCTATCTTATTGAAAATTCCGACCTACATACATTAGCCATTATTAGCGAATTTAAGGATAGCGATTATGTGGCAATGGTTAATGAACTTATTCCTGAACTAAGAACTCAGCAACGAAGCAAATTATCGTCTCAAAGATTTCCTTTCTTAAAAAACGTTGTTTTTATTGGCCCGGAGAAGCATCGGGGCATGTATAATACACCCGAGTTGCTGCTTATAGGGGCGCAACAATCAGACAATGAACTTATCCGAATTAAATCAACCATCACTTGTTGGGACGTTGTAAACATGCAATATACTTCGGGAACCACTGGATTTCCGAAAGGAGTTATGTTAACCCATCACAACATTGTAAATAATGGTTATGCCACTGGTGAATGTATGAACTTCACTAAAGATGATCGGTTATTGGTATGCGTACCACTTTTTCACTGTTTTGGCTGTGTATTAGCACTTTGCAACGCCATAACGCATGGAAGCACCTTGGTTATGGTTGAAAATTTTGATGCCCTAACCGTTCTGGCATCAATCCAAAAAGAGAAATGTACGGCCCTTTACGGAGTACCAACCATGTTTATTGCCGAGCTTAACCATCCAATGTTTAATATGTTCGACCTGTCGTCGCTCCGAACAGGCATTATGGCAGGTGCACTTTGCCCCATCGATACCATGAATGAGGTAATGACCAAAATGAACATGAAAGACATCATCATTGTTTATGGTTTAACAGAATCCAGTCCTGGCATGACGGCCACTAGAACGACCGATAATTCAGCCATTAGAAGTACTACCGTTGGCAAAAGCTATCCTGGTGTAGAGGTAAAAATCATCAACCCAGAAACAGGCGAAGAGTGCCAAATAGAGGAGCAAGGTGAACTTTGTTGCAAGGGTTACAATGTAATGAAGGGATACTATAAGAAGCCCGAAGAAACAGCCAAAGCAATAGACCAAAATGGGTGGCTTCACTCGGGAGATTTAGGCGTAAAGGATGCTAATGGCTACTTTAGAGTTACTGGTCGTATTAAAGATATGATTATTAGAGGTGGCGAAAACGTCTATCCGCGCGAAATAGAGAATTTCTTATTTGAAATGCCTGCCATTCAAAATATTGAAGTAGTTGGAGTACCTAGTAAGCGTTATGGAGAAGAGATTGGAGCCTTTATTAAACTCAAAACTGGTGCACAAATATCGGAAGAAGAGGTGATTGATTTTTGCAGAGGGAAGATTTCGCGCTTTAAAATACCAAAATATATCTTCTTTATAGATGAATATCCCATGACAGCTAGTGGCAAAATACAGAAATATAAATTAAGAGAGTTGAGCCTCGAGATACTCGCACAAAAGGGCGTTGAGGTTGTTTAAAAACTGAAGATATACACTTTTACACACTTTTTAAGTCGATGAATAGCTCTATTTATCGGCTTTTTTGTGTTGAGTTACCAATAAGTTTAAGTAATTTTGCACCTCATTTTTAATTAGAGGATTCAATCAATGATTACAGTAAACAATTTAGGAATTCAATTTGGTAAACGAACTCTCTTTCAAGAGGTTAATTTAAAGTTTACACCCGGAAACTGCTACGGAATCATAGGAGCAAATGGCGCAGGTAAATCCACACTTCTTCGTATTATGTCGGGCGATCTAGCAAGCACTTATGGAAACGTAACCATGGCTCCAGGCGAACGCCTTTCTGTTCTTCGTCAAAACCACAATGCTTTTGATGACATTTCGGTATTGAACACTGTAATGATGGGATTTGAGGCTCTATGGCTCAACATGAATGAAAAAGAGAAACTCTACTCAAAAACTGAATTTACCGAAGCCGATGGTATTAAAGCAGCAGATCTTGAGGAGAAATTTGCCGAGATGGATGGATGGAATGCCGAGTCGGACGCCGCCAACCTTTTAAGTGGATTGGGCATTAAAGAAGACATGCACTACAAATTGGTAAAAGAACTTAGCGGAAAAGAAAAAGTTCGCGTTCTTTTGGCACAAGCCCTTTTTGGAAAACCAGAAAACTTACTTCTCGATGAACCTACAAACGACCTGGACTTAGAAACAGTAATGTGGTTAGAAAACTACTTGGCAAACTTTGAAAACACAGTTCTCGTGGTTTCTCACGACCGTCACTTCTTAGATTCAGTGTGTACTCATACGGTAGATATTGATTTTGGAAAAGTTAAAATGTTTTCGGGTAATTATAGCTTCTGGTATCAATCGAGCCAATTAGCCCTTCGCCAACAACAAAATCAAAACAAGAAGGCTGAAGAGAAGAAAAAAGAGCTTCAAGAATTTATTTCTCGCTTTAGCGCCAATGTGGCTAAGAGTAAGCAAACAACAAGTCGCAAAAAGATGCTTGAGAAGCTTAATATAGAAGAGATTCAACCATCTACGCGTAAATATCCTGGTATCATATTTACCCCAGAACGCGAACCAGGCAACAAAGTTCTAGAGGTTCGTGGACTTGGTGCCAGTTCCGATGGCGATGTTCTTTTTAAGGATGTAGACTTTACCGTAGAGAAGAACGATAAAATTGTCTTTCTTTCAAGAGATCCTCGTGCTATGACGGCACTTTTTGAAATATTGGAAGGAAATAAACACGCTGACCATGGAAAATTTGAATGGGGCGTAACGATTACACAAGCCTATTTACCGCTTGATAATGCACAATTCTTCAACAACGATATTAACCTAGTCGATTGGTTAGCACAGTATTCATCAGACACAACGGAGTTCTTTCTAAGAGGATATTTAGGAAAGATGCTTTTCTCTGGTGAAGAGATATTCAAAAAATCATCGGTACTTTCTGGTGGTGAAAAAATGCGCTGCATGATTTCACGCATGATGCTTAAAAACGCCAATGTGATGATGCTTGATGCTCCAACCAATCACCTCGACCTCGAATCAATTCAAGCCTTTAACAATACGCTAACAGCCTTTAAAGGCAACATACTGCTATCATCACATGACCACGAATTCATTCAAACAATATGTAATCGTGTGATAGAATTAACACCCAATGGAATTATTGACAAACAGATGGATTACGACGATTACATCACCAGTGATGCAATATCGGAATTAAGAGATAAAATGTACAAATAAAAAAAAGGAGGACTAATATTAGTCCTCCTTTTTTTATTCACTCTACTTATGTAGGAAATTAATTTAGAGACATTTTGCCTTTAAATTGAGATTTCTCATAATCAGAAACCCAATTAACGAGTTCGTCAAGCTCCTCAAAATAAAAATCATTTGTGGGAACTTCGGTACTTACCTCCGACCGTAACTCGGTGATTCTCCTTACAACCTTTTCGTAATCTAATTCATTTTTAATTCCAGTCATACTTAAAAAAAATTAATTAAACATAGAAATTGTATCGATGCAAAGATAAGCTATTCTTCAGTCTCTGATTCAATTATTTATTAACAGGACTATTTTATTTGATGAATGATAAGGCAATATAACACACAACTATTTGAAAATAAACATATTGGCAAAACACACAGATCAAAGAATTGTTAATAAACCTTAAATTCAATTTAGATATTATCAAAAAAATATCCTACCAACGTACTGATTGATAGGATATTCAAAAATATTTTAGATCAGAATCTATCGCTTGGAGAAACATTTTACCCAATCAATTTCAAGATATGCTGGAAGCTTTTCTGCTCCAATTTCAGATTTTAGATGAGAACTAAAGTTAACATACATGGCTTCATGTGGAATATTATCCGTTTGCTCAGCAACTACAACATCGTTTATTTTCCAAACAATTCGCTCCTTGCTCCACTCCAAAGTATAGATATGAAATTCACTCCCCAGATTCTTAAAAGCCAATGTCTTTAAATTACTAGATATCTTACCTCCATTTTTCACAAATTTGCCAATCTCCAATAACTCACCCTTTTTGCCAGTAGATTTAAAGATATTGATGTGTGGAGCATTTGTTTCACCGCACAACCAAAATGCTTGAGTAAGCCCCCCAACCTCAGAAAATCTCACCTTTGCTTCAATCTTACCATGTGCTTGTCTGAACGCATGGCCATTATTAACCATTCCTGATGAGTAATTAAAATTTGAGACATAAAACCCTTTCTCGGCATCCCAAACCTTACCAGTACAAGACTCTGAAATAGTTTCAATTCGAACTTGACTATCGCGCATAACAACATTATTTTGTTTGAATATTTGCTTATCGTCTGAGGTTACATAAGAATCATTTAATATTGCTTGACCCCAATAATAAGAGGTCATCCACTTTGAATTATCAAGCCTTGTGGCATCAAAATCCTCTTCAAAAGTAGTTTTCCATTCAGTTAATTGAGCAAATTGATCTTTTGGTGCATGTTTTGTATACCAAACAATATCATCAGATTTCTTTAACCCTTCATACTCCACTAATTGCAGATACTCCTGCGACTTTTTAAATCGATTTTTATCGGCATACTCAGCATCAAGTTTTTTAAAATCTTCAGACGTTATCTCCAATTCTAATGCTATGAAGTCTTTCACCTCTGTGCTATTCATAAGCCTCATCATCTCTTTAAACTCAGCTGTTTCACCATTCTTTTTAAAGAGAATAATATCAGGATTTGACTGAAGTTGTTGAAACTCTAATGCCATTTTCCCAGCTTCTGAAGATTCAAAACCTGGCTCTTGAAGTTTTTGAGTAAACTCAGGCGTTGAAATAATCTTTTCTAGTTCAATAAAACGTGCCAACTCATGAGAATTAGAAATCTCAACTAACTTATCAAGATTCAACTCTCTCCTAATTGATTTCTGATATGATTTAATGACTTTTAATCCTTTAAGAGATTTAAATTTCTTAACTTTTAAATAGGTAGAAGACTCTTTATATTTAAAATTTTTGTTCACCACAACTCTTTTTTCGAATGCTCCAGAACCCACAATTTCGGCTAATTCCCTGAATCGTAAATAGGTTGCAGATGCCTCTATAGAATTATATCTTTCATAATCTAAGATCAACTTTTTGCGTTGTTCTTCTATTTTAGCGGTTGCAGGAAAAGGCTTACCAAATTGGATTCCAAAAATTGTTATCATTCTATAAAGTTTTAGAATAGTGCGTTAAATGAGGTAGCTAAAATACAAAAAAAAGTTAAAAATAAAATAAATGATTTTAACGAAGTTTATTTTGGTTCTACATTTATTTTTATACTTTTGCACAACCTTAATGACAAGGTAATATATGAATGCCCAGGTGGTGAAATTGGTAGACACGCTACTTTGAGGGGGTAGTTTCTGTATGGATGTGTGAGTTCGAGTCTCATCCTGGGCACAAAAGAAAATATAAAGCATTGTAGGTTAATATCCTACAATGCTTTGTTTTTTTAGGGGATAATTTAGAGATCAATTGGATCACCCACCTCAATAAATAAAACAACACTGCAATTGGCATTTACGAACACAAACACCTGACATACAAGACAATAAATATAATTATTATTAGAGTAAGATAAGCGAACAACAATAATCTCATTCTAAAACATATTAAATATTGAAACCACTCAAATTAACCACTTCATCGACCAAAAAGCACAACTCACAGAAAACCACTCGTAGCATTTTAATATCCGTCGTAATTTTGTTTCAGAAAGATTAATGTATAATTTTAAAAACAGAAAATATGGAAACGAAATTCAAAAAGAAATCTCATTTTTGCAAAATGAAAAAAATTATTTTAGGGCTCATTGTAGTCACCGCAGGACTTCTATTGTTAGGTTACAATTTAGGTGTCTTACCCTTAGGGAGTAAAGAGGTAATATTTACTTGGCCAATGATTCTTGTCTCATTGGGACTTATCCACCTGAGTGCTCGTGAGAGTAGATTTCAAGGTTTGCTCCTATTGGGTATAGGTAGTTTTTTTATGTTACCTAAAATTTACAGTTTCGGGTTTAACTTCATTGACGTAGCATGGCCAGTGTTAATTATTTTTGTGGGAATATCTATCATCTTCAAAAAAGGATTTAGAAAAAAAAAGAATCTTTTGGGTGAAGATTATAAAGGTGAGACAAAGAGTTATGAAGCTGGAAAAATTGATGAAAATATAGTTTTTGGCGGATCTAAAATAAAGTTTGATGAAGATGTCTTTAAAGGTGGCGATATTAATAGCGTTTTTGGTGGTACCGACATCGATTTTACAGGCTCTACTCTACCCGATGGCATTACCGAACTCGAAATAAATTGCATTTTCGGAGGGGTGAAGATTACCGTTCCAAACGATTGGGCCGTTCAAATGAAGGTGATTTCGATAATGGGCGGTTTTCACGATCACAGAAGAAATTTCGGAAAACAACCAGATAATGGATCTAACAAAATCCTTATTATTACAGGTTCTACTATTTTTGGCGGCGGTGAAATAAAAAATAGCTAACGCAATGTTGCATCCATTTTTTGTAAGCCGAAAATCATTAATATACTATGCAATAGTTTGGGCTACCATTATGGTAGCTCATCTTTTTGCCCTTCATCTATACTATAACCTACCATTCCCAATAGCCTCGGCCGATGCAATTATCTTCAATCTTATTTTTGCCATCCTATCCCTTCCGCTCTGGTACGTTACACGCTCTGTTGAGCCACTAAAAGACAGACGAACCAATCTTCTAATAAACCACATCACCTCTATTGTTATGATAGTAATGATTTGGATTTTATTATCTAAAATAACACTAAACCTCATATTTGCTGGCAACCCGAACTACCTTCTTTTTTTAGAAACCTCAATACCAATTCGTATTTTTAACGGAATATTTTACTATTTGCTCACCGTACTTATTTACTATTTAATTATCTACTATAAAGATTTACAAGAGAGATTGGTAACAGAGGCCCGATTAAAAGAACTTGTCATTCAAACCGAGCTAAGTTTACTAAAATCGCAAATAAACCCCCATTTTCTATTTAATAGCCTCAATTCAATTAGTTCATTAAC
>JAYVSA010000482.1:0-1688 GCA_043775765.1 Breznakibacter sp.
TATTCGATATATCCAGCAATATACGCTCACCATAAAGTGCATGGCGACGCTTGGTATATATTACTTCACGCTGGGAATTCATAACATCATCATACTCCAGTAATCGTTTCCGGATACCGAAGTTATTTTCTTCCACCTTCTTCTGAGCTCTTTCAATAGATTTAGTAATCATAGAATGTTGGATCATCTCACCCTCTTCTATTCCCAAGCGATCCATATATTTTACAATACGATCGGAACCAAAAAGACGCATCAAGTTATCTTCGAGAGATACAAAGAATTGAGATGAACCAGGATCACCTTGGCGACCAGCACGTCCGCGCAACTGTCTATCTACACGACGAGACTCATGTCGTTCTGTACCAATAATAGCCAAACCTCCAGCAGCCTTAACCTCTGGCGTAAGCTTAATATCGGTACCCCTACCAGCCATGTTCGTTGCAATAGTAACAATACCCGATTGACCAGCTTCCGAAACAATATCTGCTTCTCGTTGGTGTAATTTCGCATTCAAGACGTTGTGTTTGATGCCTCGCATCTTCAACATTCGACTTAAAAGCTCAGAAACCTCTACCGATGTAGTACCAACCAAAACAGGGCGTCCTGCATTTACTAATTTGGCAATCTCTTCAATAACGGCATTATATTTTTCACGTTTGGTTTTATAAACCATATCCTCGTGATCTTTTCGTGCAATGCCTCGGTTGGTAGGAATTACCACCACATCTAACTTATAGATATTCCATAATTCACCAGCCTCGGTTTCAGCAGTACCAGTCATACCGGCAAGCTTACCATACATTCTAAAATAATTTTGTAAAGTAACCGTGGCGTAAGTTTGCGTAGCTGCCTCAACTTTTACGCGCTCTTTTGCCTCTATGGCTTGGTGTAAACCGTCGGAATAACGACGACCTTCCATAATACGACCCGTTTGCTCATCAACAATTTTAACTTTATTGTCTATAACAACATATTCAACATCTTTTTCAAAAAGAGTATATGCTTTAAGCAACTGATTTATAGTATGTACACGTTCCGATTTAATAGAATAGTTTTGAATTAACTCCTCCTTTTTAATCAATTTATCTTCTGCATTCAAAGCCTCTTTCTCAAGCATGGCCAAATCAGACGCAATATCAGGTAGAACGAAGAATTGAGCATCGTTAGAGTTGCCAGTAATAATATCAATACCTTTTTCGGTTAACTCAATAGAATTTTGTTGCTCAGTAATTACAAAGTAAAGAGGATCGGTAACAATGTGCATATTTTTGTTACTCTCTT
The DNA here is from genome assembly GCA_043775765.1 of Breznakibacter sp. Classification (GTDB taxonomy): domain Bacteria; phylum Bacteroidota; class Bacteroidia; order Bacteroidales; family Marinilabiliaceae; genus JAGPHP01. The sequence continues at coordinate 1,282 of JAYVSA010000482.1, forward strand.
GCATGTAATAGTTCTCAGTTTTAAGCAATAGAGCCTTCATACCCTGCTCACTTAAAAACTTGATAAGAGCTTTATTTTTGGGTAGAGCTTTAAATGAACGAAGGAGTAATAAAGCACCTTCTTCACGCTCTTTATCATTTGCAGAGGCAATTTTCGCTTTTGCTTCAACAAGCATTTTGTTAAAAGCAGTGCGTTGAGCCTCTACAAGCATTTCAACTTTAGGGTAAAGCTCATTAAAGAGTTGATCATCACCTTTTGGAACAGGTCCAGAGATAATTAATGGAGTACGAGCATCATCAATCAACACTGAGTCAACCTCATCCACAATAGCATAATTGTGTTTGCGTTGCACTAAGTCTTTAGGCGAAGTGGCCATGTTATCGCGCAAATAATCGAAACCGAATTCA
>JAYVSA010000483.1:0-2301 GCA_043775765.1 Breznakibacter sp.
AAAACACAATGGCATCAAATTACACTTGTAGTAGACCTATTGGCACTACCATACATAGAGATTGCAAAATATTGGTATGGATTTATTGAACAAAAAGCAACAGAAACAGGAGTTGAACTTCAGTTTATAAACCCCGATCTGACCTATTTTGCAAAATGGCTTCTCTCCATCAATCCAACGCCCCTTATTGTTGAGCCTAACGAATTAAAAACCATCACCAGAGATATTGTCAAACAACTTGCTTCGAGCTACTTAATATAACGTGAGTTTGATGCAAAAATGACACCCAAAATTAAGTAAGATAATTTTTATTCTCTTTACACAACTCCCCCACCTTGGAGGGACAGGGGGAGGTCTATACGACCATAAAAAACCAACTTTTTTTTGCCCGCGCTTAGGGCAAGGCAACGAACACCCTGTAATTGGTTCTCCTAGCTTAGGCGAGTCATTCAACAAACATCATTGTAGGAACAGCTCGCGAGCTGTCCGTTTTTATCAAAAAAAAGGACAAGTTGCGACTTGTCCCTACCTGTAAAAAACAACTTTTTGCCCGCCAAGCGTTGCGCAAGCCATCAATAAAAAATAATTGCTTCCCCAAAGCTTGCGCAAGCCATCACACACACTATAATTGCTTCCCCAAGCTTTGCGCATGCAATTCAACACTTTATAATGGGTTGCACACAGCTTGCGCAACCATTCAACAACCGTTGATACCTTGCCCAAAACTTGGGGGTGAAAACACAACTATTAGAACTCAACTTTACAACTCACGTTCGGAAATGGCGAACCATAGCTATTTACCTCAACCATATTTTTACTGTAATTAAAATCGGTACTTACGGTAGTTGGAGATGCTAACAAGTTGTTTATTTGAGCCACGAAAACCACCGAATAACCTGCCATATTTTTACGATAGGTGGCACTTAAGTCGAAACGATAATAACCTGGATATTGCTCAGAGAAAGCTCTTGACTCATCGTACACCACCTCTTTTTTTACTTGCGATGACGCTAAATCGGCTGGTGATGTGCGATTACCACCCTTCAAATAGAGGCGACCGCTTAACCCAATAATATTATTTTTAAGTCGGCCAACCGTCCACTCTTTGCCACCTAAAACGTTAACCACATAATTATTGGCATATACGGTATTACGCTCTACTTCGTCGCTGCCCTTATAAAGCGATTTGTAAATAGAGGACGTTACCATATAGTAGTAGCCCTGATTCAAGAAGCGCTCAAACGTGAAATCGACCCCATAATTGGTGCCAGTACCATTGGTAACCAATGTCTTATTAAAACCATAAGGCTCAATGAGGTTTACCATCGAAAACGATGATGATTTAGGTTCAACAGCCAGTTTCGAGAGAATTTGGTAGTATGTTTCTATCTTCAAACGGTTATTTCTGTTGATATTCAAATCGTAACCCAGAACAAAATGTTGTGCTCTCGAAAAATCCATATCCTTATTTGGTAAAGTTGTAACGCCATTCACCTCTTTCTCAATAAAATAGGTACTCAACATCTGCATCTGACTATGCTGTCCATAGGCAAAACTAAAGGCATTGCGAGGTGTAGCTTGCCATTTAATGCCAGCACGAGGCTCAATAGCCGTTTTCTTGCTCAAGGCAAAATTCATGGCGTAGATGCCGCCCGAGAGCGAAACAGTGTTGGTTAACTCATATTTAGCTTCGGTGTACAACTTCGCTAATCCAGCATTTCCTTTGCTCAAAACAAGTGTCTCCATACCACTCGGTACACCACCTACACGCTCATCGGAACGCAAATCGTAATTATACGTGTACAAATCGTACCCAACACCCGTTCGGTTACTCAGGCGCGATGAAAACTTGTGACTGACATAAGATTTGATGGTATATTTATATTCATCGTAATTAGAAGTACTCATGGGCGAAAGAGTCATGTCGCTTTCCATATAATCGGCCTTCTCTTTTCGGGTGTACGACGACAACCCGAGAGAGGTATTTAAGTAGCTATTAGAACCTAATTGAATCTTATGATTGACGCCTGCTGTTCCGGGGTAAAATTTGGAGTTAATATCAAAACGAGCATTGTTATCAATCCACTCGGAGCTATCTTTTTTAGGAGTGTTTACGTAGTTGTCAATTCCACCAATTCCCCAAAGCGTAAAGGTGCCTGCTCTTTTGGTGGGGAAATTCAGTTTAAAACATAAGTCCTGATATACGGGTAAACCTTGCTCTTCGGGCATAAATGCTTTTACCAATCCAAGGGTAGAGTATCGATAATTAAAAAGATAAGATGCTTGTCCACCCTTTTTAAA
>JAYVSA010000484.1:0-3297 GCA_043775765.1 Breznakibacter sp.
TCCTCAAAGATTATTAGATTTTAAAAAGGGAATCAAGAAGAGCATTGAAATTGACAAGACGCTCGACGATTTAAAAAATATTTTATATAAGCAATAACAAAAAAAGAGAGAGGATTTTAGTCCTCTCTCTTTTTTTGTTATCATTCAAATTTCTAGCTTAACATCTTCTGATCGGCTGTTGGGTTAGCAACAATTTGAGTAATTATCTTTTCGTTCTTTTCATCAATGTCAACCAAAATCTTATCACCTTGTGTAATTCCTGCTTCAATAATTACTTCGGCCATTTCATCTTCAAGATACTTTTGAATGGCGCGCTTTAAAGGACGTGCTCCAAACTGAATATCATACCCTTTCGATGCTATAAAGTCTTTGGCTCTATCTGTAATTTCAAGTGTATAACCCAACTGAGCAACACGAGCATATAAACCTTTTAGTTCAATATCTATAATGAGGTGTAAATCTTTAACTTCTAGGCTATTAAATACCACAACATCGTCTATACGATTAATGAATTCAGGTGCAAAAGCTTTCTTAAGCGCCTTTTCTATAATACCTTTTGAGTGGTCTGAATCACTTACGGCAGATGAGGTAGAAAATCCAACCCCACGTCCAAAGTCTTTTAACTCGCGACTCCCAATGTTGGAAGTCATAATTATGATGGTATTTTTAAAATCAACCATTCTACCCAAACTATCAGTTAAACGGCCCTCGTCTAACACCTGAAGAAGTAAATTAAACACATCTGGATGCGCTTTCTCAATCTCATCTAAAAGAACAACAGAGTAGGGGCGACGTCTAACTTTTTCGGTTAGTTGACCACCTTCTTCGTACCCAACATATCCCGGAGGGGCTCCAACCAGACGCGAAACAGAGAATTTCTCCATATACTCGCTCATATCAATACGAATAAGCGCATCGTTGCTGTCAAATAGATATTTAGCTAATACTTTTGCAAGATGTGTTTTACCTACACCTGTTGGTCCAAGAAAGATAAATGTGCCAATAGGTCTGTTTGGATCTTTTAATCCCGCTCTATTGCGTTGAATTGATTTAACCACCTTTGTAATTGCCTCAGCCTGACCTATTACAGTACCTGCCAATTGCTTAGACATAACCAGGAGTTTATTACCTTCCGCCTGAGCAACTCTCTGAACAGGAATGCCAGTCATCATAGAAATAACCTCTGCAACCTTTTCCTCATCTACAAGTTCACGGTTTTTAATGCGTTCACTTTCCCAGTGACTCTTTGCTTCTGCTAACTTTTCTGATGCTTGTTTTGCTTTATCTCTGTGACTTGCGGCTAATTCGTAGTTGTGAACACGTACTGCCTCAAACTTCAATTGGTTATATTCCTCAATCTCTTTTTCAATCTCAACAATATCGTTTGGTATTTTAATATTAGAGATATGCACACGAGAGCCAGCTTCATCTAAGGCATCAATAGCTTTATCTGGTAAATGTCTGTCGGTAATATAACGTTCGGTTAATTTAACACAAGCCTCAATAGCTTCTGGTGTGTAGGTTACATTATGATGATCTTCGTATTTACTCTTAATATTGTTCAAAATTTCAATGGTTTCATCAACGGATGTTGGCTCAACCATAATTTTTTGAAAACGACGTTCTAATGCGCCATCCTTTTCGATATGCTTACGGTATTCATCTAATGTAGTTGCTCCAATACATTGGATCTCACCACGCGCTAAAGCGGGCTTTAACATATTTGCGGCATCCAGTGATCCAACGGCTCCTCCAGCACCAATAATGGTATGAATCTCGTCTATGAATAAAATGATATTCGGATTACGAGCCAACTCATTCAGTATGGCTTTCATGCGCTCCTCAAATTGGCCACGGTATTTTGTACCAGCTACAATTGATCCTAAATCGAGTGTTAACACTTTCTTGCCAAAAAGCACTTGTGGCACCTTTTGTTGGAATATACGTATTGCTAAACCTTCAGCAATAGCCGATTTACCAACACCATGCTCACCTATAAGTATAGGGTTATTCTTTTTTCTTCTTGAGAGAACTTGCGCTAAACGCTCAATCTCCTTCTCACGTCCAACTACAGGGTCCAAACGTCCTTCTTGAGCCGCTTTAGTTAAATCTACACCAAAATTATCAAGTACTGGCGTGGTTCCGTCATTCTTGCCTTCTGGTTTTTTCGATTCATTACCCGATGAAGTGGGTTCTTCATTTTCGTCATCGTCACCAAAACCACCGCTACTGCCTTTGATTTCAGAAATATCAGAATCTTTTAAATACGTGCTAAGCGTATTGTAAGTAAGTTTTTCTTGTTCCATTACTTTATAAATTAGCCCTTTCTGCTCTTTTAAAAGCGCCAAAAGGAGATGTTGTGAATAAATAAGTGGGCTTTTTAATGATGCAGCTTCTAATTGTATTAAGCGAAGAATTCGTTCCGTAGTTTTTAATAGAGGTAACTGCTCTAAACTACCTTCTATGGGTAGGTTAGACCTTAATTTATCCTCTAAAGTACTCTTCACACGCGCAATATCAACTTCAAAATGTATTAGAAGTTCAATTGCCTTACCGTGACCTTCCCGTATAATTCCTAAAAGCAAATGTTCAGGTGCAATGAACTGATTACCCAAACGAACAGCCTCCTCTTTGCTATAAACCAGCAAAATCTCTTTCACTCGAGGCGATAGATTTAAATTAATCATGAATGTTTATATTATAAATCTCTGTTGAATAACAAATATCGTTCAATATCGTTGTAAAAATAAAGAAATTTTGCAATTATCAGCACTTCCAGAGGTCTTAATAATGGTCTAAATAGAATAAAAAAGCCCTAAAATTCTTTTATTCATGCCTATTCTTTTGTATTTCTCAATGAATACCTATATTTGTAAAAAATATCTAACGAGATTTATAATGACTTTTATAAAGAAATTATTAATTGCCGTAGCTGTAATCTGTAGTGTAAAAATAGTTCTACTTCTTTTCTTACCTACTAGAAATAGTTTTGCATCCGATTTCACTCCGCCATCCCCTATCTTAGCGAGTGCTCGACTTTCTAATTCGTTTTCTAATACCAACTACTTTGCATCCATTGATATTGAAGTTGAGAAATTTCTTAAGCATAGAAATATCGTAGGTGCCTCCATTGCCGTTGCTAAAGATGGAAAACTGGTTATGGCTAAAGGTTATGGCTATTCCGATCGGGAACAGCTACTACCCGTTGAACCGTTTAACCTTTTTCGCGTGGCAAGTGTCTCAAAACTCGTTACAGCGGTTGGTATTATGAAGCTCTGCGAAGAGGGTAAACTCTCT
>JAYVSA010000485.1:0-4275 GCA_043775765.1 Breznakibacter sp.
GAATTGACAGAACAATAAAACGTCTTTTTATTCCCGTTTCAAATACCTCTCTAATCTATCCATTCCCTCCTTTATGTTTTCGAGTGATGTTGCGTAAGAAAATCGAATAAAACCTTCGCCGTTTGTTCCAAAATCAATACCTGGTGTAATAGCAACTTTTGCATTATTTAATACATCTAAACAAAAGGCATAACTGTCTGATGTTAAATTTCTTATGTCGCAAAAAATATAGAAAGCTCCTTGGGGTTTGGTGGCTAGCTTAATACCCATTTCGTTAAGCCGTATCATCATGTAATCTCTACGCTCTTTATACATCATTCGCATGGCTTCTGTTTCGTTAAAACTATCTTTAAGAGCCTCAATTCCTGCGTATTGCGAGAGGGTTGTGGCGCAAATAAAAAGGTTCTGTTGCAATATTTGAAGCGGGCGAATTAATTCTTTTGGGGTTATTATCCAACCTAAACGTAAACCAGTCATAGCCCAACGTTTTGAAAATCCGTTAATTACAATGGCATCAGCACTGAAGTTCAAGGCCGACTTTATTTTTTCATCGTAAACTAAACCGTGGTAAATCTCGTCTGAGATGAGTGGTATTCCAAGTTCTGAAACAGCTTTGTAAACTTCATCTGAAACCAATGCTCCACTTGGGTTCATTGGTGAGTTGAGTATTATTGCCTTTGTGCGTGGTGTGATAGCGCTCTTTAAATCTTCGATGTTAAATTGAAAATTATTCTCTCCAAACACATTTACTTCCACTGGTTTTACGTTGCAGGCGTGTAAAAAATTGGCATAACAAGCGTACCCAGGATTTGAAATTATTACTTCATCATTTACACCGCACAATAGTTTGATTATCATTAATATACCTGCCGATGAGCCAGAAGTAATCATTACTTGCTCGGATGAAATAGATACTCCATATTCTTTAAAATAATGTTTTGCAACCTCTTCTCGCAGTTCAATAAGTCCTAAGGAGTGAGTGTAGTGTGTATGTCCTTGATTGGCAGCTGTTTCGATGGCTTTTTTAGCACTTTGAGGGATGTTGAAATCGGGTTCACCAACTTCAAAATGGATGATGGTTTCTCCATTCGCCTCCATTTTTTGAGCTCGCTCGAGCATTTCCATTACAATGAACGGACTCATAAGGCTGAGCGCTTTGTTTATTTCAAATTTCATTGTCTGAATTTTTAACGAATCTACTTAAATTCATACTAGTTAATTTTTTGTTGAGCCATTATTTTTTATCTGCCTTTAATTTCAACCACGTTGGAGAGTTCCGATTCTTGACCATTTGGCGCTATATAGGTAATTGCAAAACGGCCTTTCTCTTTTTTATTTCTTTTTGGCAGTTTTATTTTATTGCTATATGAAATAGCCACCATATTTCTGCTGTTGGCATAATTAACACGTTCGCGCTCATCATAACGATAAATTCCAAAACGGATTAAATTTCCTTTGTCTACATCTCTATTAAGTTCATTTACAATGATATATCCTCTCTTTTTCTTTATGTTTACTGTACTTCCGTTCGGTAGTTCATTTTTTTTAAAGTAGGCCGGAATTGCAGGATATTTATAATCATCTACTTTTAATGTTGCTTGAAAACCATTGAGTTCTTTTTTTAAGTGATTATAGCTAAAATAAATATTGCCAACACAGTTTTCATCCTCTCTACAAAGCCTTATGTGGTTTTCAATCTCTTTTTTATCGTTCCAGTTTTTATCCTTATTTGTAATTTTATAGAGTGATTCTCCAATGAGAAGTGGTGTTTCGTAACTGTTTGCGCTCCACCATTTTAGAAGGGTTGAATAACTCGCTTTTTTGTGCGTTACGTTCCAGTATAGTTGAGGTGCAACATAATCGAGCCATCCATTTTTTAGCCAACCGAGCACATCGGCGTAGAGGTCATCGTAATTGCTTATACCACCTTCTGTATCTGAGCCATTGGGGTCTGATGTTTGGTTACGCCATATTCCAAAAGGACTAATTCCAAATTTAATGCCCTTGTTATGATACCGTATGGTTTTACTCAATGCTTCTACTATGTTATCGACATTGTTTCTGCGCCAATCTGCTTTGTCGATGTAATTGTATCCAAATTTTTTGAAAGTGTAGTCGTCGTTAAATTGTTGATTGTCAATAGGATATGGATAAAAGTAGTCGTCCAAATGAATTCCGTCAACATCGTATTTCGTTGCAATTTCGTCTACAACTCCTGTAATGTATTGTAATACTGCTGGCTCACCAGGGTTTAGATAGCGTTTGCCACCATAATTTATTACCCAGTCGGGATGCTTCATTCCCACATTTTTGGGACTTAATATTTCTATTGTATCCATCGAAACACGAAATGGATTGAGCCAAGCATGTAATTCCATACCTCTATTATGACTCTCTTCAATCCAAAAAGCGAGTGGGTCATAGAAAGGGTGGGGTGGTTCGCCCTGAGTGCCAGTAAGGTATTTCGACCATGGTTCGCTTCTCGACTTGTAAAACGCATCAGCACATGGTCTTATTTGTAAAAAAACGGCATTTAGCTGAAGATTTTTACAACTGTCAAGAATTTCGAGTATCTCTTTTTTTTGCATTGTTGCCGAAAGCAACGGAGTGGTGGGAAAGTCGATGTTTTGAACTGTTGCAACCCAAACGCCTCTTGTTTCGCTTTTGGATTGCGAAGTAGTTGGTTGACATGTGATTATGGCGGTGGTTAAAAAAAGAATTTGTAAGAATTTAGCCATCGACCTTCTATCTGTTTTATTTTTTGGCAAATATAGTAGAAATAGACCTATTGCCTATGATATTTTTCTAGCATAAAGATTGTTTTTTTAACGGTTTTTACTCTTATTTTTATTATTTTCGTGATAATACATTTTAAAATAAGCCTGTGAACGGTTATTTCGATAAACTCTTTAGGAAATACTCTACTAAAAAGAAAATTTTTATAGGGTTTTTATTCAATATTGGAATACTGCTTTTTGTTGCTACAATTGGCATTAGTGGTATTTATAAATTTTATAGCTGGATTGATTCTACTACTCGAATAGAGCGAGTTCTGAACTCTATTTATCGTATGCGCCTGAACGAAAACAGCTTTACCCACCTCTCAAATCATGAAGTTACCACACAAATTGATAGCCTGGTTCAATCTGTAACTATTTTAGTTGAGAAGACCAATGGAGATGTATATGGATCTAAATCGCAACTTGAAATCAATAAAATTAAAGGCTTACTCGATGATTTTAGGTATAATTATCGCACCGCATCTCTTTTCCGCAAGAAAAATTATTATGAGCAATTAGGTATAGATTCCCTTTTTCGCCAGCTCGATATTTTAACATCCTATTCAACGAACAACGTTTCTAGTGGACATTTAATAGCAGCATCTAAAAAAAGCACGTTGCTTTCTAATTCGTTTGTGATAACAAGTAATTTATTAAAGCTAAGGCAGTTGCAATCGTTTTTAAGGGTTCGTAATTTTGAAATGGTTCAGAAGGAAACGATTCGCACTTGTTGCCTTGATATTTATGAGGCTCTTGATAAAATTACTGTTCATTCTCGCACGAGTGAAATGGAGGATGGTGTTGTCACTGTAAGGAGGTATGTGCTTTCTTTAGAGGATAAACTCAATAATCTCTATAACTCTACAAAAGAGGCTCAGAGTGCTCGGCAAGATCTTCAAATTATTTCTGCCACCATTCAAGAAGCTGGTGAGAATGCTCTTTTTTTGCAGAAAGCCGAATTGAAAAATTGGGGGGTAATTAATATTGTTTTTCTTCTTTTGGTTATTTTGTCGGCAGCTGTTGGCGGTATTTTCTTGTTGGTGTTTTTTGTTAAGCTTATTAGAAATAATGAAGAGTACAAGGCGTTGGCGCAAAAGAAATTGTACGAGAAACAGAAGTTTTTAGATGATATAATTACCAATAGTTCATCGCTTATATCGGTAAAAAATAGTGAGGGAAACTACATTGTTGTTAATAATCAATGGCAATCAACTTTCGGTATCTCTTACAAGAATGCTATTGGTAAATCTGATAAAGAGCTTTTTTCTGATACCCGACAATCGGCCTTTAGCGAGTTTGAGCAAAGGGCTCTCAATTTGGGTATTTCACAACAAGTTGAAGAGACGTTTGTAATTAATGGTATCGAATGTGTCTATTTGAGCAATATTTTTCCAATTCTGAATGAGAGTGGATTGCCTAATTCGGTCTGTTCCATCTCAATAAGTCTTACGCCCCTTCGCGAGGTTCAAAAAGCACTCGAACGTTCTGAACGTGA
>JAYVSA010000486.1:0-4423 GCA_043775765.1 Breznakibacter sp.
CCAAGGCGTTTATCATATACAAATCTTACTGGAACAGCGTCTTTACGCTTCTCCAAACCCATTGCCACCTTTTTTATAAAACTTTGAGAGATGTCGTCATCGAGTTCCATTTCGGCATCGCGCGTAAACTTTATGGTATAGGCCTCAATGGTGTCGAATGGAAACATAAAAAAAATATCGCGCAATACGAACCGAATAAGGTCATCTAAAAGCATGATGCATTGGCAGTCATCATTGGAAGGTAGCTGCACAAAGCGTGAAATGTTTTCAGATGGTACTTCTATAAGTGAGCGAATGGTTTTTGCGCCATCGTCGTTGGTGGTTTTGAGCTCTACCGCCAAATAGATTGCGGCATCTTTTAAATCGGGCAATACACGCTTCTTGGATATAATAATTGGCATCAATTTAGCGCGCAGTGTTTTCTCGTAAAACTCACGTACAAACTGCCCTTGAGTTTCATTGAGTTGCGTTTCGTTGAGAATGAAAATTTGCTCTTTCTCGAGGTCGTGAATAATCCGGTCGTAAATATCGGAGAATCTATCGCTCTGCGCCAAAACAATCTCTTGTATCTTTTTGAGCAGATGAGCTGGATTTTCAATATCGGGGTTATTAATCCATCGTTTAAGAATGGCCACTTTTACCCTAAAAAATTCATCCAAATTACTGGAGTAGATACCCAAAAACTTCAGCCGTTCTATTAGCGGAACGTCCTGTCTATCGGCCTCCTGCAACAATCTCTCGTTAAACGATAGCCAGCTTAACTCTTTGGCCCTATATTGGTATCGGTTCATCTGTTTTATTTTTTAGCAACAATTATGATGTAACTAATTGGTTATCTATAAGTAAAAGACCATTCGAATAGAAATTGTTTTCGTGCCATCAAAAATATTTGTAGCCCTTACAAATCCGTAATCCATTCGCCTAAAATAAGAAAGAAAATCATATTAGAAACGAACAATAATCACTTTTTATTCTTTTAATGTACACACAAAATGAATCACTTATTTAAACGCGTATTTATACAATGGCAAAAGCAAATTCATCGGTACATAAAGTTCTGCAAGTTAGAACATTAAATAGTTCAAGCTTTGTAATTCGAGTAGAAAGAAAGGGAATGGAGTTCATTCCCGGACAGCACATCTCGCTCGGCTTAGCGCAAGCCATTCATACGCGCGAATACTCGGTATATAGTGGAAGCAACGAAGATTATCTCGAAATACTGATTAAAGAGGTTATTGGCGGACTGGTTTCGCCAGCATTGAAGAAAGTAAAGGTGGGCGATTTGCTCTCGGTGGGCGATGCCGTGGGCTATTTCTCTATTACGGCCGAAGACTTCAAGAAAGATAAATTCCTCTTTGTGGCGAGTGGTACGGGAATTTCGCCATTTCACTCTTTTGCAAAGACCTATCCTACAATCAACTACAAACTTCTGCACGGTGTTAAAACCATCGACGAAGCCTACGAAAAACAAGATTACGACCCAAAGAGACTCGTTATTTGCACCTCGCAAGACAACAAAGGTGATTATCAGGGACGAGTTACTGCATATTTAAAAGCGTTTAATGACTTAGATAAAGATACAACGTGTTATCTTTGCGGAAATTGCAACATGATTCACGAGGTGTACGATATTTTGCTCGAAAAAGGTATTTCGGCCGAAAACATCCACGCCGAAGTCTATTTTTAATTCATTTTTTCTATCTACAATGAAATACCATTTAGTTACGCTTGGTTGCCAAATGAACCATGCCGACAGCGAAAAAGTTGTGGCAATGCTTCATAAAATGGGTTATTTACCTACCGAAAAAGAGGAAGAAGCCGATATTATTGGTATTCTGGCCTGTTCGGTGCGCCAAAAAGCCATCGATAAAGTGTACGGACGCATCTCTAAGTGGAATAAATGGAAGAATAAACGTCAGCTGATAACCTTTGCTTCGGGGTGCATTTTACCCGATGATAAGCAGAAGTTCTTAAAGCTCTTCGATCTCGTTTTTGATATAGGCGAGCTGCCTCAGTTTCCCGATATGTTGGCGCAATACGGCGTTTCGAGCCAAAGCACCAACCACTTGGCCTTTAACCTTCAAAAGCAAGAACTTAAAACATTCTGGCGTTTGCCTCACGAGTACCAATCGCCCTTTGAAGCCTTTGTGCCTATACAAAATGGATGCGATAAATTCTGCTCTTTCTGTGCCGTGCCTTATACCCGTGGACGTGAAGTGAGTCGCCCGTCGGCCGATATTCTCGACGAGGTGCAAGCCCTCATTAACAAAGGGTATAAGTCCATAACTTTGCTTGGACAAAACGTGAACTCCTACGGAAAAGATAAAAATGGCGATGAAATAAACTTCAACTCCCTTCTCAACAAAGTGGGTGCCATGGGCGATGCCTCAGGAAAACAGTTTTGGGTCTACTTTACCTCGCCCCATCCGCGCGATATGAGCTCCGACATCTTCGAAACCATTGCCAAATACAACTGTCTGGCTAAGCAAATTCACCTGCCCATGCAAGCTGGCGACGATAAGATTCTCATTAAAATGAATCGTAAACACTCCATGGCTCACTATGACGCCATAGTTGCCGATTTTAGACGAATTTTACCTACCGCCACACTCTTTACCGACATCATTGTTGGCTTCACGGGCGAAACCACCGAGCAGTTCCAAAACACCCGCCAAGCCCTTCTCAAGCACCAGTTCAATATGGCTTACATTGCTATGTACTCGCCTCGCCCTGGTGCCTCGTCGTTTACGTGGGACGATACCGTGTTGATAGACGAAAAGAAGGCTCGTTTTGCCGAACTCAATGCCGACCTCAACCAAGTTTCATTGAACTACAACCAGGCGCAACTGGGCAAAGAAGTCACTCTTCTGGTTCGCGGTTCCGACAAAGCTCCGGGCTATCTCACTGGGCATACCGAGGGCAAATTGGTGATTCGCTTCCTGTCGAAAAACCAAAAACTTGTTGGCCAATTCGTCAAACTCCGCATTACATCCGTTACCGCATTCTCTCTCGAAGGCGAACTTATCGACTAATATTTGGAGGTGCCACCAAGCGCATCCTAAACTCCTTTGGGTCTCGAGCTTAAGGCTCAAGTCTCTTGTTCTTCGCGCTTGCTGTCGGGCTCTCGCTCATACTCCTCGTGCAATGGTTCCACAAAGCTCCACCATTGCCCTGCGGGGTATTTAGCTCGCTCCCTCACCCGTGGCAATACAGTGTCCTAGGCCATAAAAGCCATTCCATCTTTTGCGCATATAAGCATAACGTTGCATCATAAGATACTTCATTCTTTTTGTGCATCAAAAATATATCGCTAAGTTTGATTCTTAAAACAGATTTTGTCTCGAACAACTGTTTTTCGTATCAACCATTATTTGTTTTTAGAAATATTACAATGAACGATTATTTATTAGGCAAGAAACTCTTTGGAGACGATTTCTCTATCGAAGATATCACACAATGGTACAATCAAGAGTCTGAAGGTTATGCCGATTTAGGAAGCAATAATAACTTACAATACTCCTACGGATACAATAATCTCAATCAAATGTATGGTTTTAATAAAATAGATAAACTCAAAACTTTTGAGAACGTCTTAGGCTTTGGAGCTGCTTACGGACACGAACTAGAACCCATCATTTCAAAAGTTTCTGCCATCACCATCGTTGAACCATCAGATCAACTCAAAAGCAAAAAAATTGGAACTCTCACGCCAACTTATGTAAAACCCAATTTAAGCGGCACTCTCCTATTTAATTCAAACTCATTCGATCTAATAACCTGTTTTGGTACTTTACACCATATACCAAATGTATCTCATGTGCTAACTGAAATGATTAGAGTTTTAAAGCCTGGCGGCATTCTCTTACTTCGCGAACCCATTAATTCTATGGGCGATTGGAATTATCGGAGAGAAGGTCTCACAAAAAATGAGCGAGGAATACCCGCGTCATTTTTTAAATCGTTTTTCAAGAACCAATCCGTATCTGTTGTTTCAACGAACTATTGTTTTACAATGACGGCCTTATTTCAGCGAAAATTTGGGCATTATCTTAAAAGACCTATCTACTCTTATAAATCCTATTTGCTTTTCGATAAACTTCTCTCCACCATTTTTGCGCCAAATATCACCTATCATGCTAAAAATAAGATTGATAGAATTGCTCCAAGTTCTGTCTTTTATACTATTAAGAAGAATAGTTAAATGAAAAAAAGGGGAAAACAGTTATTGTTTTCCCCTTTTTTTCATTTAACCCAAATTTCCAATAAGAGAGGCTTTAACGCTCAAGAGATGACATCTAGACCCCAAGAGATGGGTTCTAGGCTCTAAGAGATGACATCTAGACCTCAAGAGATGGGTTCTAGACTCTAAGAGATGACATCTAGACCTTAAGAGATGGGTTCTAGACTCCAAGAGATGACATCT
>JAYVSA010000487.1:0-14562 GCA_043775765.1 Breznakibacter sp.
AACGGAGATGAATAGTAACATAACTCCAACCTCGACAAAGGCCCAACCAACTTGATGCAATGTGAAAAAGATAAAGGACCACAAAAGGTTTAACGCGAATTGTATAACAAACAACCAGATTGCCTTCTTCTTGCGCCCATTCTCCGTGTGCCAAACCAATGCCACGGCAACGCCCATCAGAATGTAGAGAACGCTCCATACGGGGCCAAACAACCAATTTGGCGGATTCCAGCTTGGTTTATTAAGAAATTGATACCATGTAGCAATGGATTCGAAGGAATTTAACCCGCTCAACATACCCAAAAACAGGCAAGCCGATGCGCTAATTATAATTTTAGCTGTAAGTGATTTCATGACTTTGCTTTTTAAATTAAACGTAAAAAATAAAGTTTTGTTTGAATGTTTGTGAGTTTTGTTTGTAAATAAGTTTAATAAAATATTGTATCTAAAGGGTATAGTCTTGTACAGACATCAAGTGGCCAAGAAAAGTGCTTCAATATTAATGTTAATTGACACAATGTAATATTATATTTTAGTTTCAGGTTTCATCATCAAATGTGCCTCCTTCAACATTGAATGTGCCATATTGAACATTCAGGGCGGCACATTCAACGTTGAAGATGGCACATTGAACATTCAAGGAGGCACATTGAACATTGAATTCGTGGAGTTTAATGTTCAATTCGATAAATTCAACATTCAAGTTGGCAAGTTCAACATTGAATTCGTCGAGTTGAATGTTGAACTTGGCATATTGGGTGATGAATGATTATTTCTAATTTTCCAGGGTATAGACGAGCATCCCAAACGGTTCTTATTTGTATGGCGGTTGGTGTTTCGCGATAGTTGAGGAGATAGTGTTTTACAACTTTAATTCGAACAATTAACTTTTCTAATTTTAAAATCCGCCCCGAACTTGGTTTGGCTAAGCGTAAGCGATGGAAGTGGTAGCCCGCAGTGGCTGGATGGAGCTTTGCGTAACACAACCGCGAGGACTACAAGCGTACAGCGCGACAGCAGGGGCAAAGATTGAGTAAGCCCGAATATTGGTATTAAACGTGGAAGTGAGAATGTGTGCCCCTGATGATACGCCCCGCAAAAAGGAAAAACTTAGTGTGCCATGAATTGTTTATAACATTTGTGAATTTGATGGTGCGGTGTTGGAAATTGTTGCTTAATTTGCGGTTCAAAGTTCTTTGATTATTTATTTATTGTGAATTGGGTCTTGAAAAAAGACTAATAGGGAACCGTGTTAAAATCACGGGCTGACGCGCAACTGTAACTCTTTCGACTGTTAAAAAGCGAATGTGTTTCGACCAAAAAATGCCACTGTTCGGGGAGAATGGGAAGGCGGTTGAGACCAAGAGAAGCCAGGAGACCTGCCTGATTCATATTGATTGCTTTCGCGAAACTAAGCAAAAATCATAAAGTTCCTAGTGGCACAAGCCAAATTTTCAAGGGTTCTTTTAATTATTTCGTTTAATTTTTCGTGGGTTTTTTAAGGGTATTGTGATAGGCTAATTAATAGTTTAATAACTCGGTTATGATTTATTTGATTACGGGCGGAGAGCGTTCGGGAAAGAGTTCGTATGGACAGCAGTTGGCTCTGGGAATGAGCGAAAATCCAGTTTATTTGGCTACGGCAAAAAAATGGGATAGTTCGTTTGATAAGCGAATTAAGAGGCATCAGGCAGAACGCAGTGCGCAGTGGGTTAACATAGAGGAGCAGAAATATATAGGCGATTTGGAGTTGGAGGAGTGTGTGGTGGTGATTGATTGCGTAACGCTGTGGCTGACCAATTTTTTTATGGATGCGAATGGCGATGTGGATGTTTGTTTAACGATGGCCAAGGTGGAATTTGATAAGATTAAGGCAAAAAAGGGAACGTTCATCTTTGTTTCCAATGAGATTGGAATGGGCGGTCATGCGACGAATGAGTTGATGCGAAAATTTACGGAGTTGCAGGGTTGGATGAATCAATATATAGCCAAGAATGCCGATAAAGTGGTGCTTATGGTGTCGGGGATTGCCGTGCCAATAAAGGGGTGATAAAGTGAAATTCTTAGAAATAGTAAAATGGCTTTAATACTTAATAGCGAAGTAAGACGAACCCTGATATCGTGGAGTGGCGGAAAAGACAGCTGTTATGCTACATTTCTAACTCTTCAACAAGGCCTCAAACCAGTGGCGTTGCTCAACATGATGAATGAGAATGGGCAAGTTTCTCGTTCGCACGGTTTGCCACTTGATATTCTGCAACAGCAAGCCAATAGTATGAATGTGCCTCTTGTAGCCATACCTTCATCGTGGAATGATTATGAGGCAAATTATATTGATACGTTGGTAAAGCTTAAGCTGCAATACCGCTTGCAGTGTGCTGTTTTTGGCGATATAGACCTACAGCCACATCGCGAATGGGAAGAGAAGGTTTGTGCCGAGGCTCATTTGAAGGCGTATTTGCCATTGTGGAATCGCAACCGTAAAGAGCTGCTCTTGGAGATGATTGATGCGGGTATTGAAAGCATCATTGTTTCTTGTAATGCGGTGATGGGTGAACGTTTTTTGGGTTGCTCAATTACCAAAGAGATTCTCGGTGAATTGGAGCTTTTGGGAGTGGACGCCTGTGGTGAAAATGGTGAATATCATACTGTGGTGGTTAATTGCCCGCTGTTTGAAAAACGGATTGAACTGCCTCTATTTGGGACGCATAGACATAATGATTATTGTTTTATAAACTGGAATAAATAAAGATGATAAATTTTAACATTACTCCGCTTACGGTTGCCGTAAAGGCCGATTTGCAACATAAAATTGATTTTAAGACCAAACCACTTGGTTCACTCGGATTGCTTGAAGAGGTGGCTATGCAGGTAGGTTTGATTCAGGGTACTTTGCAGCCTGTGTTAAAGAATCCACACATTCTTGTCTTCGCAGGCGACCATGGCGTGGCCGAAGAGAAGGTTAGCGCCTTTCCTCAGGAGGTGACCTATCAAATGGTTTTTAACTTTTTGCAAGGTGGTGCGGCCATTAATGTCTTGAGCAAGAAAAACGGTATTGCCATAAAGGTAATTGATGCAGGTGTTAAGTTTGCTTTTGAGCCATCGGAGGGTTTAATTTCTATGAAGGTAGGGAATGGCACCAATAACTTCGCAAAAGGTGCAGCCATGAGTTTAGATGAGCTCAATGTGTGCTTGCAAAATGGCGCAAAAGTGGTTGCGCAAATAAACCAAAGTGGCTGTAATATTGTTGGTTTTGGTGAAATGGGCATTGCAAATACCACTTCCGCATCGGCCTTGATGCATGCTTTTACTGGTGTTGAGGTAGATGACTGCGTAGGTAAAGGAACGGGCATAGACTCGGAGAGCATTAACCACAAGATAGAGGTGATTAAAAGAGCGGTTAAGAATAACCCGAATTTAGATACACCGCTTAAAAAGTTGGCTGCATTTGGTGGTTTTGAAGTGGGCCAAATGGCAGGCGCTATGCTTAAAGCGGCAGAATTAAAAATGGTTTTGATGATTGATGGTTTTATTGCTACATCGGCCTTTTTATCGGCCAAGAACATCAATCCAGCCGTGGCCGATTACGCTATTTTTTGTCACCAGAGCGAAGAGAAAGGCCATAAAATGATGTTGGCTCATTTGAATGCAAAGCCATTGTTGAGCTTGAATATGCGTTTGGGTGAAGGTACGGGTTGCGCAGTGGCTTATCCAATAATTGAGTCGGCCGTGACCTTTTTGAATGAGATGGCGAGCTTTGAAAGTGCGGGTGTGAGCAATCAGTAGCGTTTTAAATAATAAATTATTAAGATGATTAAAGAGGAGATAAAGATTTTTTTTACAGCCGTAATGTTTTACACTCGCATCCCTTGTCCGCAGTGGGTCGATCATTCGCACGACTACCTCAACAAGGCCTCGCGCTACCTTCCGCTTATTGGGTGGATTTTAGGTGTAGCAACATTTCTGGTTCTTTACTTCTCTTTAATTGTTTTTCCTCCCGAAATAGCGGTAATCTTGAGTATGATAGCAGGCATTTTGTTAACGGGTGCTTTTCACGAAGATGGTTTTGCCGATGTGTGTGATGCTTTTGGAGGTGGCTATGAGAAGATGCGTATTTTGGACATCATGAAAGATAGCAGAGTTGGAGCGTATGGCTTAATTGGTACCACCTTGATTTTACTGCTTAAGTTTGCTTCCCTTACAGCATTGCTTACCCTTACATTTGCTACCCTTAACCCTAAAATAGGTGTTTTATTAATTCTGGTTTCTGCTCATTCGATAAGCCGTTTGGCGGCCGTTTCGGTTGTTTTTAACAACGCATATGTGCGCGAAGATGCGTTGAGTAAAAGTAAGCCTATTGCCAAAAAGAATACCTGGAAGGAGATTCTTGGAGCAACCGTTTTTGGCTTAATTCCCGTAGCCATTTTGGCCTGTTATCAATATCAAATACTGTATGCGCTTCTACCTGTTTTGATTGCTCGCATTCTCCTATCGAGGTATTTTAATAAATGGATTGGCGGTTACACGGGCGATTGCCTAGGTGCTACTCAGCAGGTTAGCGAGATTGTCTTTTACCTCTCAGTTATTGCAATATGGAAATTTATTTAATTCGCCACACGGAAACAGTAGCCGAAAAGGGCATTTGCTATGGGCAATCGGATGTTTCGTTGAAGGAGCCGTTTGATGCCGAATTCGATCGGATTGTGACGCAATTAATGGTCGTAAACCCTATTGTTTACAGTAGTCCACTGATACGCTGCCAGATTTTAGCCAATCATATATGCTCAAAAATTGAGACCGCATCTCCCGTAATTACCGATCATAGGCTTAAAGAGTTGAATTTTGGTGAATGGGAGTTACAAAAGTGGGATGATATACACCGCGAGATACTCGATGTTTGGATGAACGATTTTGTGAATGCAGTACCTCCAAATGGTGAATCGTTTGCCAATTTACACAAAAGAGTGGGCGATTTTATTACCACTTCATTGCATCAGAAAACACACACACAACCTGTGGTAATAGTTGCGCATGCTGGTGTTATACGAAGTTTCCTGTGCCAAATAAATAACGTTGCCTTGGAAGAGGCTTTTAATTTAAAGGTGGAGTTCGGTGAAGTTATTAAGGTTATTATTGAGTGACTTGAGGATGCAACTTTGAGTTGACTCCCAATAACTAAAAAAATAAATATTCCCATGAAAAGAATTTCAATACTGTTTTTTGCATTTCTCCTCTTCTCTTTCTTCGGATGTAAAGAGGTGTCAAATAAAATTAAGCCCAACACCGTTTTTCAATACTCCACGTTAAGTGCCTTGCTCGAAGGTGTTTATGATGGTGAATTGTCTGTTGGCGAACTCAAGCAATATGGCAATTACGGCATTGGCACCTTTAATGCCCTCGATGGCGAGTTGCTGCTGTTCGATGGCTTTTGCTACAAGGCGCAATCTAATTCTCAAGTGGTAAAGGTCAACGATGATCAGAAGATACCTTTTGCTACCGCTTGCTACTTTATTCCCGATACGGTTGTGATGTTCAAAGGCCTTCGAAGCCTGCAAGAGGTTGAAAATCAAATAGACAGTATTGTGCCATCTACCAACTTACTCTATGCTTATAAAATAACGGGTGAATTCGATTCAATTATTATTCGAAGCGTGCCTAAGCAGGAGAAACCCTATTTACGCCTCATTGAAGCTTTCAAAAAACAGGGTGTCTACACGTATGAAAAGGAAAATGGCGTTCTTTTTGGATATAAATTTCCCAATTATTTAAAGGATGTCAATATGAATGCTTTTCACCTGCATTTCTTGTCCGACGATAAATCCAGAGGTGGTCATTTGCTGAGTTGCAAACTTAAGGATGTAACGGTAGAAGTGGCATTTGTGCGCAATTACCAGTTAGAACTGCCCAATAGCGCTTTCTTCAATCAATCATCGTTAACCAATAAAAGATCTGAGTTAACAGCCATTGAAGGTGGGCGCTAAATTATATTTTAGACGCATCGAACACACGCAATAAAAATCAAGCATTCCACAAAATATAAAGCCGGCACGATAATTTGGTTCTTTGATATATTTAGAACCATCATTGTTGTCAGGCCTTTTCGTAATGTGAGTTGTAAGATAGGGTTAGATTTGATAAGCTTTTATTTGGTTAAAGACCCTCTTCTAAACTCTAATCTTCTTTTCCCATTTCCAAGCGCTAGCCATAGCATCATCTAAATTCAACTCTACGCTCCAACCTAAGAGATTATTGGCTTTATCGGTATTGGCGTATGCCGAGGTGATATCTCCAGCTCTGCGTTCAACTATTTTATATGGCAATTTAACACCACTTACTTTTTCAAAACTATGGATTACTTCAAGTACCGATGAGCCAGTTCCTGAGCCTAAGTTGAAAATCTCAACCTTTTCTTGATTCTTCTTGTCGAGCAATCGCTTCAGGGCTACCACATGCGCTTTAGCCAAATCAACCACATGAATATAGTCGCGAATACAAGTGCCATCCGGCGTTGGATAGTTGTTGCCGTATACAGATAACTCTTTTCTGAGACCTATAGCTGTTTGAGTAATAAACGGAACTAAATTCTGCGGAACCCCGAGTGGTAACTCGCCAATTTCGGCCGATGGATGGGCTCCAATAGGATTGAAATAGCGGAGAATGATAGAATTTATGGCTGATGAGGTTCGTGCAACATCGTGAATAATCTCTTCGCCTATCTTTTTGGTGTTGCCGTAAGGAGACATAGGTGCTTGCAGCGGTGTATCCTCTTTTATGGGCATTACCTCCGCCTGACCGTAAACGGTGCATGATGAGCTGAATATAAAGGCTGGCGAAGGCCGTTTGTTTAGCTCTTGAAGCAGATTTACCATGCCACCAATGTTATTCTCGTAATAGGTTAGGGGTATATTTACACTTTCGCCCACTGCTTTTGAAGCAGCAAAGTGAATGACGCCAGCAATGTCGTTGTGATTACGAAAAAACTCTGAAACAGCCTGCTTGTCTCGTAAATCGATTTGCTCAAATAGCGGCTTCTTTGCTGTTATGGCCGTTACGCCATCTAAAACACTGATTGTGGAGTTAGATAGATTATCGATGATAACCACTTCAAATCCTTCATTCTGGAGCTCAACCACGGTGTGTGAACCGATAAAACCGAGGCCACCTGTTACTAATATCTTCATGTTCTGTTGTTTTGTTAAAATTCTATCAATAAATCCACCACCTTATTTGGCCATAATTATAATCTGTTGAGTTGGCAAACCCTCTACCGAAGCTTTAAGTGTAATGGTGCCAACTTTTCCATTGGTTTGCACTACGGCCAAGCACTTACCGTAAAACAGATGACGTTCAGGTTTTTTAAGCGAGACATGATCGTTTTGGTCGCCATTATCGGTACCTACAATATCGCCTTCGCCTTCTATGGTAAATTTCACTAATTGATTAGCTATTGGCGAGGCGTTACCATCTTTGTTGAGTAATTCAACAGTTACAAATGAAAGATCTTTTCCATCAGCGGTAATGGTTGATCGGTCGGCCTGCATACGAATAGTGGCTACTTGATTTACGGTATTAATAAGTTTTGTCAACACCTCTTTACCATCCTTACGCGACACGGCCTTCAAGGTGCCAGGAGTAAAAGGAACACGCCACATGACGTGCAACTCATCGGCCACTTTACTATGTTTTCCAAGCGATTGACCGTTAAGGTACAACTCTACCTCGTCGGCATTATTATAATAAGCCCAAATATCAACTATTTGTCCTTTTTCCCAATTCCAATGAGGATAGATGTGCAATACATCTTTTGTAGTCCACTCACTTTGATACATATAGTAGACGTCTTTTGGAAATCCTGCAAGATCAATGATTCCAAAATAGGAGCTACGCGATGGCCACCAATATGGAGTTGGCTCACCCAGATAATCAAATCCAGTCCAGATATATTGCCCTGCAATGTGATTGTATTTTTTTACCACTTTCCAATTGGCTTCGTGTGTTGAACCCCATGGAGCCCGACTATTATCGTAAGCCGAGCACTTTTGTAATGGATTGTTAAATGGTAAATCCCAACGCTCAGGCCAGATATTAACGCTATCAGAAGGCATCAGGTAAAATCCACGAGACTGTAACGATGAAACCGACTCTGTACTTATAAACGGCTTATTCGGAAATCGCTTTGTAATATCGGCATACTCACTTTCATGATAGTTAAATCCAATCATTCCTAACGATTCCGACAAAAGCAGTGGATTATTATCGCCAGTACCATTACAAGCTGCGGTAACGATACGGGTAGAATCCACCGACCTAGTAACATCAACCAAATGCTTTGTAAGTAAAGCATATCTGCTAAATTTAGCAGAGTTACCATCTTCTGCCTTCTCTGTTTTGCGGTTATTTAAAAGGACATTAGCCTGTTGTAAATCCATGTTTTCTAGCGACTTATCCTCGCCCCATTGCTCTGCTACTTCGTTACCAATACTCCAAATAAATATAGATGGATGGTTGCGGTCGCGGGTAACCATATCACGTAAATCACGTTCGTGCCACTCTTTGAAATTTAGCGAATAATCGTAAGTAACCTTTTTCTTTTCCCACATATCAAATGCCTCATCCATAACGATAAAGCCCATTTTGTCGCACAAATTAAGTAACTCGGGTGCAGGAGGATTATGCGAACAACGAATGCCGTTACATCCCATATCTTTCAATATCTGTAACTGTCGTTCAATAGCGCGAGTGTTAACCGCAGTACCAAGCGCCCCCAAATCGTGGTGATTGCAAACGCCATTAATCTTTACGTGCTTGCCATTTAAGATAAAACCATTATGAACATCAAACGTAAATGAACGGATACCCACATTGGTAACATATTCATCTGTTAGTCTGTTTTTTAGATAGATTCGAGTAATCAATTTGTATAAATGCGGTGTCTCGATATTCCATAAATTTGGATTTTTCACGACTAATTTTTGCGAGATAATTTCCGCTTTACCAGTCATTACCAATAATGAGCCTGAAACTTTGGTTACCACTTCGCCATTGGCATTGTAAAGAGATTGTTCAACCTCTACTGTTTGCTTCCCCTTATAATCGTTTTTAATTGTAGTTTGAATAGCAACGTCGGCACTTTCAGCATTAACCACTGGCGTAGTTACATAGGTTCCCCATAAATCTACATGAATAGGATTTGTTGAAGTTAACCACACATTTCGATAGATTCCAGAACCCGAATACCAACGAGAATTTGGCTCTTTAGAGTTATCGACCTTAACAGTAATCACGTTTTTTTCACCAAAATTGATGTGCGGAGTTAAATCGTAACGAAACGATGAGTAGCCGTAGGGGCGTTTGCCTATTGAGGTTCCATTTATCCACACCTCACTATTGCGGTAAACACCGTCGAAATCGATAAATATAGATTTGCCCTTTTCAGTATTTTCAATGGTGAATGATTTTCGATACCAACCAATTCCCCCCGGTAATGCCCCGCCACCTGGAGAAGCAGGAAAATCTTTACTAAAATCCGATTCAATACTCCAGTCGTGAGGCAAATTAAGTGTGCGCCATTTACTATCGTCAAATGCAACGGACGAAGCCTCCAAGGTACTATCGGCTAGGATAAACTTCCAATTTTGGGTAAAACTTTGAGATCTATTAATCTCTTTAACTTGAGCCATTAAAGCACTATACGCGACAAGAAAAACCAAAAGTAAATTAAGTTTCTTCATGAGATTTAAGTTATTGTTTTAGATGTGAGTTTCATGTGAGATTAGATGAAAATTAGTTGCTCCACTAGACCTCCCCCAGAGCCCCTCCTTTAGCTCCGCTGATCTTCGATTGGAGGGGCTAAGGGAGGTCTGAATATCATTTGAAGTTATTCTATTTCAAATTTTTATAATGAATAGCCGACAACTCTTTTAAAACCTTGGCGCTACTTTCAGGGGTGATGTCGCGTTGTGCCTCACCAAGCATCTCATAGCCTACCATAAACTTCTTAACGGTGGCCGAGCGGAGCAATGGTGGATAAAAATGCATGTGAAAATGCCATTCTGGATGCGGCTTTCCATCTGTTGGCGCTTGATGAATACCAGCAGAGTAGGGGAACGAAACCTCAAAAAGATTGTCGTACTTAATGGTCAATATTCGCATTATTTCGGCATAGGAAATAACCTCCTCTTCGGTCATATCTGTGATGCGCCCAAAATGACGTTTACTCACAATAAGCGTTTCGTAAGGCCATGTTGCCCAAAACGGAACTAATGCAACAAAATGATCATTCTCAGCCACAACACGCTCCTTCAATTTAAGCTCCTCTTGCAGATAATCTTGTAGAAGACTACGGTTATGTTTGTCGTAATAGAGCTTCAAATTATTTTGAGTCTTCTCTACCTGAGTAGGCAATGACGACTGTGCCCAAATTTGTCCGTGCGGATGCGGATTACTACACCCCATTACACTTCCTTTGTTTTCAAAGATCTGCACATAGTTTATAAAATCTATCTCTCCCAGACTTTTATACTCTTTTTGCCACGTACGAACAATCTCCGTTACCGAATCAATATCCATTTCGGGCAGTGTTAAATTATGCTTTGGAGAGAAGCAAACCACTTTGTTTATACCTCTTTGAGGCTCTACTTTAAGGAAAGATGACGTTTCACCTTCCAACTCAACCTCCTCTTGCTTAAAGGCGGCAAAATCGTTTTGAAAAACAAAGCAATTATTGTAATCAGGATTTACATCACCGTTTGCACGTACATTTCCCGCACATAGATAGCAGTTTGGGTCGTGCTCGGGCGATGTAGCTACAGACAATGCCTCTTTTTGCCCCTGCCATGGGCGAGAGGTACGATGCGGAGATACAAGCACCCATTCGTTTAAAAGGGGGTTGTATCTTCTATGTGGGTCGTTATTTATATCAAACTTTTTCACTTGGATTAATTTTTATCAGTTACACATATCTTTCTAGTGCAATTGCACTTTAATCTTACTCCGTAGGAGTATTCTGTGCATACCCCCCCAGTTTCACTGGGGGTTATGCACTATCGCAGTTTTACCAACTCTGTAGGAGTTGACCAACCCGATGCACTTTAGGTCAACTCCTACAGAGTTGAAATTGAAACATCATATATACCCCCAGTTGCACTGGGGGTTATTGTTGGGTTACACCTACGGTGTATATGTACACATTTGTTTATTTCACCAGCGAAGTACCATCCGAAATATTCACATCGTATATCTTCAATTCGATGCCGAACGTTTTAAAATAGGTCGCTTTAAGCTTCTCTTTGATAGGCTCTTCAAAGCCTTTTTTTATTAGGTTGATGGTGCAACCACCAAAGCCTCCACCCATTAAGCGAGAACCAATAACAGCCTCCTCTTTTTTGAGAGTGTCAACAATCATATCCAACTCCTCGCAACTCACCTCGTAATCTTTTGACAGACCTTCGTGTGTTGCATACATCAAAGCTCCTAGAGCTACAATATCACCTCTGTCTAACGCTTCGCAGGCAAGGGCAACTCGCTTAATTTCGTTTACCACAAATCGGGTTCGTCTATAAACCTCGTCGCTCAACTTATCCTTAACACTTTCAACCTGTTCAATGGTGCAATCTCTAAAGTTCTTCACCTCTGGGAAGGCATTTTTGATGGTTGATATCCCCTCGGCACACTCTTTAACCCTTGTGTTATAGGCAGATGAGCCTAAGGAGTGTTTAACGTTGCTGTCGAATAGGATTAAGGAGTAATCTTTGAAATTGGCGTTGTGATATTCAAATTCCAATGTTTTGCAATCGATCTTTATAACTGAGTCTTTTTTACCCATCACACTGGCAAATTGATCCATGATACCGCAATTGATACCCACCCAATGCTCCGCTTTTTGTCCCATTAACGCGATGTCAATTGGCTTAATACCTAATCGAAACATTTCATTATGACCAAACAGAAAGCCACACTCCAACGCTGCCGAAGATGAGAGACCGGAACCAATAGGAATATTACTACTAAAAGCACAATTGACGCCACCTACAGAATACCCTTTCAGTTTTATTTGTCCCAACACACCGCGCAAATAGTTTGACCAACTTAATGGGTTGTGCTCCATATCTGCTTGTAAATCAATAATTGTCTCTTCGTCTAAATCTAAAGCCAAAATGGTGGATTGGGTACTATTATTTCTACCCATCGCAAAATAAATTACTTTATCAATAGCGGCTGGTAGCACGTAACCATCGTTGTAATCGATATGCTCACCAATGATGTTGATTCTTCCTGGCGATGAGATGATGACTTCTGGAGCGGTACCAAATTTTTTGGTGTAAGCCTCTACGGTGCTCTTTTTTAGAGCTTCGTTGCTTGGAGCTATTTTATTTTCTATTGCACTATTCATGGTATTACGAATTAAATTTATAAACGGTTTTTTGTGTGTAGGTATCTCCTTTTTTTAGTACCGATGAGGGGAAAGATGGCTGATTTGGCGCATCGGGAAAATTCTGAGTCTCGAAACAGATGCCACTTTTAGGATGATAAGCAACTAGCTCTTTACCCTTGATTTTATTAAAGCAGTTACCGCCTACGTAGATGTGTAACCCAGGCTGATCGGTATATACCGTTAATGAGATATTGGTAGATTTACTAACCAGTTTTGCTACTAACCCTCGGTTTTCGGTTACAAAAGTGTTGTCAATAGACGTAGGACAGGTTCGGCTTGTGTTGGTGTAGTCGAAATCGGTATCGGCCACTTTCAAAATCTCGCCTGTTGGAAGCACATTGGAATCGAATTTTAAGACCTTGTCGCAATAGAGTGTCAGGCTTAAATCTTCAACCGTATTATCGTGTCCACCAACATTAAAATAGCTATGATGCGTGAGGTTAAGCACTGTATCTTCGCTGGTTTGAGCCGAGTATTCAACCATAAATTCGTTCTTATCTGTAAGTGTATATTTTACAGAAACAGTCAGTTCGCCAGGGTAGCCCTCTTCGCCAGCAGGACTACGATAGGTAAGGGTAACTGATGGGTTGTTATCTTCATTTACGTTTGTAATTGTCCAACTTTTGCGACTAAAACCCATTTTGCCACCATGTAACGAGTTTCCATTGTTATTTTGATAGAGTTCGTAATTGTTGCCGTTTAAAGAGAACTTGCCATCTTTAATACGTCCGGCATAGCGACCTACAATGGCACCGAAAAAAGGAGCAGCCTCTAAATCAAACGACTCTTCGTAGGCCTCAATATTGTCGAAACCCAACACCACATCAACCAGCTTTCCATTGCTTTGAGCAATTTTGAGCGATGTGACCGCTGCACCGTAACTAATTACCTCCATTTGCGCACCGCCAACATTCGTTAATCGGCAGGCATAAATCTTATCCCCCGACTTTGTTGTTCCATATTCCGACACGGATTTATAATCAACTTCCATAACTCTGATTTTATAGATTGTTAAAACAAATTAACTTAACATTACAAATGTAGGAAGCAAATAAATGTGATAACACCAGTACCTACCAGTTTGTCGATTGATTGTGTTCCCCTGTGCTATATTCTGCCATTCTGAGATATGTTAAATCTCGGCTCGAGTAATTTAAACCCTACCAGTTCGTACTAGTTGATATTTGCTTATATTTGCACACTTAAAGGTTTGTTATGAAGAATTTGATTATCGACCCCCTTTCGGGTACACCAAAGTATAAGCAAATAATCGATTCCATTGAAAAGGCTATTGAGCAAAAGGAGCTTAAACGGGGCGACTCACTACCTTCGGTTAACAAAGTGTGCCTAACTTTTAGCCTCTCTCGAGACACGGTGCTTGCGGCCTACGATGAACTTAAGAAACGGGGAATTATCTATGCAATTCTAGGCAAAGGATACTACATCAAAACCGATGATGTATCTACCAAACAGAAGATTTTTTTGCTCTTCGATGAACTCAATACCTTTAAAGAGGATTTGTACAACTCCTTTTTGCGCAATATCGACAATGGGGTATTTGTAGATATTTATTTCCATCACTTCAATTTTACAGCCTTTAACAAGCTTATTAATGATGCTAACGGCAACTATTCGAAGTATATCATCATGCCATCTAACATTGCCAATGCCGCCTCAGTCATCAACAAACTCCCGCGTAAAGATGTCTATATGCTCGACCAAACAAATCCAGATTTGAAGATATATCCCGCTGTATATCAAAATTTTGTGAAGGATATCTTTAATGCACTTACAAAGGTAAAACCTCAACTCGAAAAATACAGCAAGCTAACTCTGGTATTTCCAGGTTATAGAGAGCCGTTGGGGATGAAGGAGGGGTTTAAGAAATTTTGTCGCGAAACGAACTTTAACCACGAAATAATATCGGAATTCAACAACAGAAACATCTTAAAAGGCGAGGTCTATATTATGCCCAACGACCGGGATTTAGTGCTGGTTATTGAAAAAGCAAAAAAACAAAATTTCACCCTTGGGGTCGATTATGGAATCATCTCCTACAACGAAACGCCTCTAAAACGTGTTGTGGAGAATGGTATCACCACCATTTCTACAGATTTCATCAAGATGGG
>JAYVSA010000488.1:0-6223 GCA_043775765.1 Breznakibacter sp.
TAAAATAAGCGGAATGGTTCATTGCTCGGGTGGCGCACAAACAAAGGTGCTTCACTTCATCAACAACCTACACGTTATTAAAGACAATCTTTTCGATGTACCTCCTCTTTTTAAAATCATAAAAGAGGAATCTAATACGCCTTGGAGCGAGATGTACAAGGTATTTAACATGGGGCATCGTTTCGAAATTTATATCGATCCACAATACGCACACGACATCATCACGATATCAAAGAGCTTTGGTATTGATGCACAAATAATAGGACGGGTTGAATCTTTTGAAGGAAAAAAGGTTACCATCAAAAGTGAGTTTGGAGTTTTTGAATATTAATACTTATATTACGATATGGCAAATAGTTTGCTAGAAAAATTAGAAACAATACGCCTTCAATTCGAAGAGGTTGGTCAACAAATTACCGATCCAAAGGTGATTGGAGATACAAAAAGATATATTAAACTTAATAAAGAGTACCGCGAACTAGAACGTTTGGTGGTTGCTTACAAAGAGTACAAAGATCTCTTGTCTAATATCGATTCGGCTAAAGCGATGCTCAAAGAAGAGAGTGATGCTGATATGCGCGAAATGGCTAAAGCAGAGCTCGATGAACTGGAATGTAAAGTAGCTCCAATGGAAGAAGAGATTAGATTTCTTTTCCTTCCTGCCGATCCTCAAGATGCCAAGAATGCGGTACTTGAAATCCGAGCTGGTTCGGGTGGTGACGAAGCAAGTATTTTTGCGGGCGATCTTTTTAGAATGTACACCAAGTACTGTGAAAAGAGACGATGGAAAATGGAAGTTACAAGCACCTCTGAAGGTACTTCTGGTGGATTCAAAGAGATTATCATGAATGTTACTGGTGAAGGCGTTTATGGTGTTTTGAAATACGAATCGGGCGTTCACCGCGTACAACGTGTACCGCAAACAGAAACACAAGGTCGTATTCATACTTCAGCCGCTTCTGTGGCAGTACTCCCTGAAGCCGAAGAGTTTGACGTTGACTTAAGAATGGAAGATGTGCGTAAAGACACGTACTGCTCTTCTGGCCCTGGAGGTCAATCGGTTAACACCACCTATTCGGCTATTCGCCTAACACATATCCCAACAGGTATCGTTGTTACGTGTCAGGATCAAAAATCGCAACTTAAAAACTTCGATAAAGCATTAATAGAGCTCCGTACTCGTATCTATAACTTAGAGTATCAGAAGTTTATGGACGAGATTGCAGGCAAGCGTAAGACGATGGTTTCTACAGGCGACCGTTCGGCAAAAATCAGAACATATAATTATCCTCAAGGTCGTGTAACCGACCACCGTATAAACTTTACGCTCTACAACTTACCCGCAGTAATGGATGGTGAAATCCAATCGGTAATAGACAAGCTACAAATAGAGGAGAATTCTGAACGACTTAAAGCAAATGAACTTTAATTTCTTGAGCTATGACATCGCAACAAATATTTGAACAGATAAAGCTAAAAAAAAGCTTTTTATGCGTTGGTCTTGATACCGACATCAATAAAATACCGCGTTTCTTATTAGACACAACGGATCCAATCTTTACGTTTAACAAGCAAATAATTGATGCTACTCACGACCTAACTGTTGCTTACAAACCCAATTTGGCTTTTTATGAAAGCATGGGAGTAAATGGATGGACAAGCCTAGAAAAAACTGTTAATTACATCAAATACACATATCCCAATATTTTTATCATTGCCGATGCAAAACGTGGCGACATTGGTAACACATCTACCATGTACGCAAAAGCTTTTTTTGATGCCATGGAGTTTGATGCCGTAACAGTTGCTCCATACATGGGCGAAGATTCCGTAAAACCGTTTCTTACATATGTTGATAAATGGGTTATTTTGTTGGCGCTTACAAGCAATAAAGGAGCCTACGATTTTCAGTTCAATGAAACACCCGATGGCGAAAAGCTATACGAAAAGGTTTTGAAAGCATCAAAGGAATGGGGCACCGAAGAAAACCTCATGTACGTTGTTGGTGCAACAAAAGCAGAGATGCTTAAAGAAATACGACAAATAGTACCAAACCACTTTTTGCTAGTGCCTGGCGTTGGTGCACAGGGTGGCAGCTTAGAAGAAGTAGCCAAAAACGGTATGAATAGCCAATGTGGATTGCTTGTAAATAGCTCAAGACAAATAATTTATGCCTCATCGGAAGAAGACTTCACTCTTACCGCACGAGAAGCTGCACTTGAAGTACAAAAAGAGATGGCAAAACTATTAAGCGAAAAAGGGTTGATTTAAAAGTCAAAACAATATTATTTTTACAAGCTCGGAATTTATTTCGAGCTTTTTTGTTGACTTTACTCAACAATGTCCTATAATATGGTGTATTAAACACCTCTTATGAAAGAAGAATATTTACACTTCATTTGGAAACACAAACTATTTGGAATAGCGCCTCTTTATACAACCAATAGTGAGCCCATTGAAGTTATAAACCCTGGAACACTTAATACCGATGCTGGACCCGACTTCTTTAATGCAAAAATAAGAATTGGAGAAACTCTCTGGGCTGGCAATGTTGAAATCCACGTTAAAACATCAGATTGGTATGCACACAACCATCAAAACAACAAAAATTACTCGAATATAATTTTACACGTGGTGTATCAGAATGATATATCAGAACTACCTGACACAAAATCATCAATTCCAGTCTTAATTATTCCAATTTCAAAAAACCTACAATACGAATTGGCATCCATAAACACAGAAAAGAACACACTATTCTGTAGCAATAAAATCACCCAAATATCAAACTCTGAAATTACAAGTTATTTGGATTACATTTTAATAGAACGTTTCGAAGAGAAGTATATCGAAGCCAAAACAACGCTTCAAAAAACCTGTAATTGCTGGAACACATTATTCTACAACCTATTGCTAAAAACTTTTGGTGGGTACACAAACAATCAGGCATTCGCATTAATAGCGCAACGCATATCATTTCAAACACTATTACATCACTCAAATAACCTAACCCAAATAGAAGCCCTCCTATTTGGTGTTGCCGGATTTCTTGAAGGAGAACCGCTTGACAATTACCATAAAACATTACAAAATGAATTCGAATTTCTAAAAGTTAAATACTCACTAAAACCATTAGAATCCCACATTTGGAAATTCCTTCGTTTAAGGCCAACAAATTTTCCTACAACACGAATTGCGCAGTTATCGGCAATAATCCATAAAACTAAAGGAATGTTTATCAAAGTGGCACAACTAAACGAAATTAATGATATTTTTACTTCTCTTGATGTAGAAATAAGTACTTATTGGAAAACACATTATCACTTTGGCAAAGAGTATAATAATCATAAGGTTACATCAATAGGCGAACAAACTAAATATGTTATTGTTTGCAATGTTATTATTCCCTTTCTTTTCACATTCCATAAAGAGAATAATAACTTAGAAAAAATTGAAGAGATAATTGAGTGGCTTTACAATCTACCGTCTGAGAAAAATTCAATTATTTCAATATGGCAAGCAAACGGAATAAATAGTAATAACATGGCACAGTCGCAGGCGCTTTATCATCTTAAAAGCAGGTATTGCAATAGTAAAAAATGCATTAGTTGTAGAATAGGGCAAAAGGTACTTGCTTCGGCACTAAAAAACGAATAATTGCAGGTAAAAAACTCATTTACAGCCAACTTTAGAGCTCTAATATTTGGCCTTTTAATTCTTATATTCACTCTCTTTGGAGGTGCTGTTGGATACGTGTCAATTGAAGGCTATTCGTGGCTCGACGGGTTCTACATGACAGTCATTACCATGTCAACGGTTGGCTACCGAGAGGTACAACCACTCTCCGACGGTGGTAAAATATTTACAATTCTTTTACTTATCTTTAGCTTTGGAGTATTCGGTTATGTTTTAACACAAGTAACGAAACTCATTATTGAAGGAGTACTACGTCAATCTTATAGAGAATACAAATTGAGAAAAAAACTTATAAAATTAACAAACCATACTATTGTTTGTGGATATGGTAGAAATGGATTTCAGGCGTGTCAAGAGCTTGCAAGCCAAGGCGAAAGATTTGTTATTGTTGAAAAACGAGACAATGTTGTTACACGAATATTAGAAGAGCCCGATTTGCTTTTCGTTCAAGGAGACGCTGCATCTGAGGAAGTGCTTGAATTGGCTCAAATTAGGCACGCCAAAGCACTTATAACAGCTCTTCCGAACGATGCCGACAACATCTTTGTTGTGCTAACTGCCAGAGAAATGAATCCTTCGTTAAAAATTATTTCCCGAGCAAGCGAATTTAAAAGTGATGTCAAGCTAAGGCATGCTGGAGCAACAAACGTAATCATGCCCGACCGTATTGGAGGTCAAAGAATGGCTAAATTAGTCATGCAACCCGATGTAGTTGAATTTATGGAATACATTTTGTTACAAGACTCAAAGGATGTGCAATTAGTTGAAGTTAAATGTAACGAGTTGCTCAATCCGAACAGCCGAATAGCTATTAAAAAACTAAACATCAAAGAGTTAACAGGATCAAATCTAATTGGTATAAAAACAGAAGAAGGCACTTATATCTTTAACCCGTCGGAGGATATTGAAATAACGTGGGCAGATAAACTATTTGTTTTAGGCACGCATACACAAATTATCACTTTAAAAAAGAGAATTGGTCAAGAAATATAAACGAATGTAAAATTAATAATGTTGAATTTAAACTACAAAACTATGAACACAAAACAATTACTTGGAATTGGTGTAATAGCACTATCTCTTACATTAGGATTTACAAGTTGTAAATCTAAAACAACGGTCTCTGCCGATAAAGAAGTTGGTAAAATATTAGAAGATCTTCCATGTGAAGACAAAGGTCGTTCCGACAAAAATTTCTTTCGTGCCTCAGCCTTAGCAACAAGTTCTGATTTAAGTTTAGCATCTGAGAAAGCACTTTTGTTGGCAAAGCAAAGATTAATTACTCTTATTAATTCGAACACCAAATCAGTAACCGATCGTTATGTGAATGAGAGAGAAGTTAAAGACGCATCTGAATTTGAACAAAAATTCGAAAACTTAACAAGAGAAGTGGCAGACGAAACCCTTAATAACATTGTGGTCGTTTGTGAGAAAAAAAGCGTACTTGACAAAAATCAATACCGAGGATTTATTGCTATCGAAGTAAGCAAAGAAGATATCCTAAATGGTATCCAAAGAAAAGTCAGTAATAACGCTAAAATTCAAGTAGATTACGACAAAAAGAAATTTGAAGAAGTATTCAATTCAGAGATGGAAAAAATGGCCGCTGACAAGAACAAATAAATTATAATTATTAACAATCAAGAGTTCATTTTTAAGAAAAAGATATTACCTTTGCACCTCAATTATACATTTTTTATCTATTCACTATGTATTTAACAGCTGAGAAAAAAAGCGAAATCTTTGAGAAGCACGGAAAGTCTAATACTGATACTGGATCTCCTGAGAGCCAGATTGCATTATTTTCATTCCGTATCTCACATTTAACTGAACACTTAAAGTTAAATAAGAAAGATTATAGTACTGAGCATTCATTGGTAAGATTAGTTGGTAAGCGTCGTCGTTTACTTGATTATTTGAAGCATGTTGATATCGCAAGATACCGTGCAATTATCAAAGAACTTAACATTCGTAAGTAATTTGCTCAAAAAGAGATTAAAAGGGTTTTCAGAAATGGAAACCCTTTTTTATTGTATTACATTATAAAACAAGGTAAAAAAAGGACTATCCGACAGCTCAAATTATGAATTAGCACAAAAATAAGAGTTATAAAAAGGTAACAAAAAAAGGCTATTGAATGTAAAATGAAGAAATGCTAAAACAGAAGAATATGAGTTATTTAAGATGGACAGAAGAACTCGCCGTTGGCATAAATGCATTTGATGAAGAACATAAAATTCTTTTTGAGATGATTAATGATTT
Source organism: Breznakibacter sp. (assembly GCA_043775765.1). Classification (GTDB taxonomy): domain Bacteria; phylum Bacteroidota; class Bacteroidia; order Bacteroidales; family Marinilabiliaceae; genus JAGPHP01. The sequence goes on from JAYVSA010000488.1 coordinate 5,959, forward strand.
TTACAATAACCTCAAAAATCAGTCGAACAAAGAGAATATCTCAGCCCTTATCTCAGAAATTAAAAACTACACAGAAAATCATTTCAAACATGAAGAGACCATCATGTTAAGATACCACTATCCCGACTACGAGCTACATAAAAAAGAGCACGAAACGCTTTCCCTCAAAGTTGAAGAGTTGGAAAATAAATTAAATCGGGGCAAACTGATTCTTACATTTGAAATCACAAACTCGCTAAAAGACTGGATAACAAATCACGTTGAC
>JAYVSA010000489.1:0-4644 GCA_043775765.1 Breznakibacter sp.
CAGAAAATATTCACCATTCTATCTCTTATTATTGCCCTCATAGGCTTTTGCACGTTGCTAGAATACCTCTTCTCCATTAATTTGGGTATAGACCAATTCGTTATTAAAGAGGCGGCAAACACAATTGGTACTTTCTCTCCCGGAAGAATGGCCATGATTACGGCCGTTAACTTTTTTCTCGTTGGAACAAGCTTCTTCATTTCACTTATTCCTGTAAATAATAGCCGAAAGAAGTTTGCTTTTCAGCTGTCGCAAACCCTTATGATTATTGTTTTTTTCATTGCCCTGTTTTCTATTTACGACTACATGCTCTGCAATGGTGAATACTATCAATTTTTCTTAGCTCGCTACACTCTCATGGCCTTTCAAACGGCTATCAGTTTTCCATTAATTGCAATTTGCTTTTTCTTATTAGAACCCAATACTGGTATTGCCAGCGTAGTACTTGGTAAATCAAACGGAAGTGTGGTATTCAGAAGAGTTCTTATTCCGTTGTTTGTTATTTTACCTTCAATCTTTTATTTACACGTAATTGGTGAACGTGTGGGATGGTTTAACTCTGGTTTTGGTGCCGTTATCTTAATTACGGTGGTTACTGCAATTATCTATTTGCTCATGTATTTCTCGGCTAAAAAAATTAATAAACTCGATGAAGAAAAAACAAATCAAGCTGCAGAATTACTTCTGGCAAAAGAACGTGCAGAAGCCAACGATCGTATAAAATCTACCTTTCTCGCCAACATGAGTCATGAGATACGAACGCCCATGAATGCCATTTTAGGATTCTCAGAACTATTAAACAAAGAAAATCTACCAGAAGAAAAAAAAGAAAGATATTTAAAACTCATTAATCACGGTGGCAAACGACTCCTCAACATCATTTCAGACATCATTGACATTTCGAAAATAGACGCCAATCAAATCACCATCACCATATCACCTTGCAACATCAACACCATTATAGACGATTTATACTCCCAATTCTCCATTTCATCATTAAATAACGAAACAACATTGGTGGCCTTTAAAGGTCTCAATGACGTAGAAAGCAACATTGAAACAGACTACAACCGAGTAGCACAAATACTTTCCAACTTACTCGAAAACGCCATAAAATTCACTGAGCATGGTACTATTGAATTTGGATACACCCTAAATAATGATAATCTTCAATTTTACGTAAAAGATTCGGGCATTGGCATTGCGGCCAGCGACCTTACACTTATTTTTGAACGATTTGGACAAGCAAAACAAAATTCAAATCACTCAGGCTCAGGCCTCGGTTTGTCTATCGCCAAAGGACTTACGGAATTGCTGGGAGGTAAAATATGGACTGATTCCAGCATTGATTCTGGCACCACATTTTACTTTACCATTCCCTACAAACACTTTGCCAGCGCAAACATTGAAACACTTGCTCCCGAAACCAAAATAAATGACAAAAAATCGGGTGTAACAATTTTAATTGCAGAAGATGATGCCTTCAACTTCATCTATCTCGAAGAGCTCCTGCTCGACTACAACTACACCATCATCCATGCTCTGAACGGCAAAGAAGCTGTTGAGTTATTTTGTGCCAACAAAACAATTGACATTATTCTAATGGACATTAAAATGCCTGTTATGGATGGATTAGAAGCAACCAAAGAGATTCGAAAACTCAACCCAAGAATTCCAATCATTGCACAAACAGCCTATGCCATGATTGGCGACAAAGAAAAAGCACTCAACGCTGGATGTACAGATTTTATATCGAAACCAGTAGTAGAACAACGCAAATTAATCGATCTCATAACCAAATATATTGGATTAGGAGTATAGCCCATTTAATAATAATTTGCAACCTACAGGCACGCCCAAATCTTAATAGAGCCGCTCTCCGAGTGCGAATTTGAGTTTGTAGCTGAACAGGGCGTATTCGATTTTGGCGTTGAGCAACAGCAGTTGGCTCTCGGAAACGGTCGTGGTGGCATCGAGCAGGTCGAGGTTGGTGATAACGCCGTTTTGAAAGCTGGTTTGCGCCAGTTGAAGGGCGTGTTGGGCTTGTTGTAACTGAAGATTGAATTGGCTGATTTTTTTGTAGGCGAGCTCTGTTTTGGCCTTGTTCTCCACAACTTCGTTGGTTATTTTGCGGCGTAACGACTCGGTTTCGTAGTTGTTGGCATTGGTGGTGGTTTTGATGTGGGCGAGGTGGTATTTTTCACGTCCCGAATCGAAGAGAGGGATGCGCAACGAGAGGCCAACCATGTAGTTGGGAGTGAGTTTTTCCATGTCGGGGATGTAACCGTTTTTAATGCCGCCAGAGGCAAAAGCGCCGATAGATGGGGCGTTAAGCTTTTTGGTGGCATCGTATTTTAGTTCGTTGATGTGGTTGGTTTCTTGTGCCAGAATCATTTCATCTCGTTGTGCAAATGCTTGTGTGAGCAAGGTGTCGAGTGGTAAAGTGATGGCTGTAACGGCCAAATCGATTTTGATTTTTGGTGCCGATGATTGTGGAATTCCGAGAAGTGAATTGAGCACGGAGGTTTGTACTTGAAGTGCTGTTTCGATATCGGAGAGTTGGCTTTCGGTGGTGGATACTTTTACCTGTGTTGAGAGGATTTCGTAGTTGGTGCCCGATCCTGTATCTTTTTTCTTTTGCACAAATGCGAGGTGTTCGTTGAGCGTGGCAAGTTGCTCCATTTTAATGGTTTGTGCTTTTTGTAAATAGAGAATGGCGTAATAATTGGCTATTACGGTGGTGGCTAGTTTTTGCTTTGCAAGCTCCACGTTTTGGATTGAAAGATTTTTACTCTCTTTTTCGTAAGCTACCGATTTTGAAGTTTTGCCAAAGTCGTAGATGGTTTGATTAACCTTTACTTCGGCGTTGTAGTTGTTTTCGGGGAATAGTTTAAAAGTACCCATGCCAGGGAGTGTCATTTCCGAAACGGGCCCAATGCGCGTGTACGACGACAAAAAATCGATGTTTGGGTTGTAGGCAGAGCGGGCTAACCCTGTTTTTGCATCGGCATCGTTGAGCGCTTCAGAGGCCTCTTGCACGGTTGGGTGCGTGGCAACCACTTGCTTGAGTATTTCGGTGAGCGACAAGGAGTCGGTTACCGAGAAGGCTGCTGTTTGGGCAAATGCTGATATGGTTGTAAAGATTGCAAAAGCAAAAACAAGGAGTATTTTGTTGTTAGTCGGCAATTTCATAATGCGTATGTTTTTCTGAAGGTTTCTTTTTCTTGGTACGTAAAAGTAAAACGGGTATTCCACCAATAATGGTCATGATGGCGGCCAGCATAAAATCGTCGGAGATGCCTTGAATATAGGCCTCTTTGTTGATTTGCCCAGCCACCACGGCAAAGCTCTGTTTTTGAGCCGTTGCGGGTGAACTGCCAGCATTGTGCTGAATGTAGCCTGAGATATTGCCCGTTGTGGTGCGGTATATTTGTGAGTGCGAGTCGATGGATTGAGAATACATTTGCGAATGAAATGCCACGCGACTGGATAGAAATGTTGCTAAGATGGCCACGCCCAAACTTCCACCCAACTGACGAACCGTATTTGAAAGACCCGATGATTGCGCCATTTTATCTCGCGGAATTTCGCTCAGCGAGAGGGTTACTAACGATGTATAAATGACTCCCATTGAGAACCCGCGTAAATAGAGCGAAAGCATAATATAGCTGTGCTCTGTCATGTAAGAGAGTGATGTGTTGAGATAGAAGCTTATGGTTAACCCAATAACACCCATAAGAATAGGTATTTTAGGGTTTGTCTTATCGCCAATGATACCCGATATTGGCGACATAACTCCTTGAATGATACCTACGGGTAAGAATACTGCTCCTGCCTGCACGGCGGTGTATCCGAGGGAGTTTTGCAAATACATGGGTAATAAAAAGGTGCTCCCAAACATACCAATTCCAAACATGAGTAAAACCAAATTGCTGAGTCCGAAATTGTAGTTTGTAAAGAGGCGTAGGTCAATAAGTGGTTCTTTTACTGTAAGTTCGGTGGTTATGAAAACCGCCAAACTAATTATGGCTATGGCAAAACAGACTAAAATGTACGGAGCACCCCAGCCAGCGGAGTTTGTTGCGGCATTTCCTTCTGCCAAAGCGTAAAGCAATACGGGTAAAAATATACTCACCGATATGAAGCCAACAATATCGAAGCTTCTAACGGCTTTGTTGATGTATTCGCTTTGAACCACTATGGTAGCCCCCATGGCAAAAATACCTATGGGGATATTGATGTCGAAGATGAGCTGCCAGCTGAAATTATCTATTAAATAACCACCAATGATAGGGCCAAATGATACCGATGCTGCTGCCGAAACCGCCCAGAAACCGAGAGCCATGCCCCGTTGTTTGGGTGGAAATTCACGCGATATGATGGCCATACCCAATGGTTGTATGGTTCCGGCACCAATACCTTGTATAATTCGTGAGATGATTAACGAGTTCTCGTCGCCAGAGAGTCCACAAAGCAGAGAGCCCAACGTAAAGAGCAGTAACCCAAAGAAGTAGGTTCGTTTGTAACCAAACTTATCGGCCAGCCAGCCCGAGGTGGGCAACATTACCGCCAAGGCAAGCATATAGGCTGTTACCACCCACTCAATTTTATCGAGCCCAACGCCAAAGGAGGCCATGATTTTTG
>JAYVSA010000490.1:0-9712 GCA_043775765.1 Breznakibacter sp.
GGTTTTTATCAACAGTAATTATCGTCTTACGTATCTCGTCATCAGTTACATAATCGGCTTTAATGTCGGCAGTAAAAGCTTTGTGACTATTGCCATAAATATCTACCATTCGCGCAAAGTTGCTCGGATTACCAACATCCATAGCATTGGCAATGGTAGCGAGAGATCCACGTGGAGTAAATTTACCTTCTCTTACATATTCAGGTACCACATCATTAATATTTGTTGCAGCCAAGTAATGATCTATTGCTAGTCCCATCTTTTTAGCAAAAATACCTGCTGTAAGATTACCAAAATTACCACTTGGTACGCAAAACATTATTTTCTTGCCTTTTTCACTTTGAGGTAATCGACTTACTGCATAGTAATAATAGATGCTTTGAGGTATAAAGCGAGCTAAATTTATTGAGTTTGCGGAGGTTAATGTAAAATCAATATTTAACTTCTTGTCCAAGAAAGCCTCTTTTACAATACGCTGACAGTCGTCGAATGTACCAGCTACTTCAATGGAGGTAATATTATGCCCTAAGGTTGTAAATTGTTTTTCTTGAATATCACTCACTAAACCTTTTGGATAAAGCACAAATACTTTGATTCCATCTACCTTATAAAATCCATTAGCAACTGCACTACCAGTATCCCCCGATGTAGCAACAAGAATATTAATCTCTTTTTTCTCGTCTTTTACAAAATAGCCAAGAATGCGAGCCATAAATCTTCCCCCAACATCTTTAAAGGCACAGGTTGGACCATGAAATAATTCAGCAGTATAAATATCTTCATCCACCTTAATCAATGGAATCTCAAAATTTAAAGCATCAGTAACAATCTCTTTAAAAACTGTTTCGGGTATATCTGGACAGAAATAGGGTTTTAATACCTCGTAGCCAATTTCAGGCAACGACATATTGTGCATATTATCGAAAAACGATTTTGGCAAAGTAGGAATTGTTTCTGGCATATATAGGCCATTATCATCTGCCAAACCTTTTAAAACGGCCTCTTTAAGCGAAACAAAACTCTTTGGTGAGTTTGTACTGTAATATCTCATAATGTATAAATATCAAAAAAAACTATTTGCCAAGAAAAGCTCTCATAAATTCAGCGCCTTTAAGAATACCGTAATACCCCTCAGATACCGAATATTCATTATATTCCTGCACCTTATCGCCTTCCACATTGGGTGTATAAATCATAAAAGGAACTGCAGCTCGTGTATGAGTTTTTTTATAACAAGGCGTTGGATGATCTGGCAAAATAGCAATAGAGACTGGCTCAGAAAATTTAGCGGTCTCCTCAACTAAATACTTTACGACCCTACTATCTAGGTATTCAAGTGTCTTCTTTTTTAACTCAAAATCACCTTCGTGCCCCGCTTCATCACTTGCCTCAATGTGTAAAAACACAAACTCCTTTGTTTTCAGAGCTTCTACGGCTGCTTCAACTTTACCTTCGTAATTCGTATCATATAAACCAGTTGCCCCATCAACATGAATAACTTCTAAACCAGCTAGTTTACCAATGCCATGAATTAAATCGACTGCAGATATAACCCCACCCGATTTAATACCATAAAGAGCCTCAAGTGTTGGCATGTTTGGTCGTTTTCCTGGAGACCAAGGCCAAATTATATTGGCTTGAGGTTTACCATCAGCCTTTCGCTTTATATTGACAGGATGGGCGTCTAAGATTGCTCTCGACTTTTCCATCAACTCTACAAGCAACAATTGTGTATCCTTAGACTCAAGATTATCAGCCTTTGGAAGCATCGTTTTGTATGGAGATCCTGGCACATCGTGAGGTGGAACGCAACGAACATGCTTATTACCACCTTTAATAATTAAAACATGACGGTAACTTACTCCTGGATAGAATCTCACACGTGCATCACCAAGTTTTGCATTCAATTCGGCTATTAATTCATGTGCTTCAGGTGTGGAAATATGGCCTGCTGAGTGATTTAAAATATTTTCATCTTGTAATGAGATGATGTTACATCTAAAGACCAAATCATCGGCATCAAAATCGATACCCATAGAAGCAGCTTCCAACACTCCCCTGCCCTCATAAACCGCTTCCACATCGTACCCTAAAACGGCCATATTGGCAACCTCTGAGCCTGGATGAAGTGAATCGGGTACTGTATGAAGTAAGCCTGTGCGAGATTTTACGCACAAGGCATCAATATTAGGAGTTTTTGCAGCTTGCATGGGTGTTTTACCGCCAAATTCGTTAATTGGTTCATCGGCAAACCCATCTGCCAAAAGAATAATATGTTTCATAATCGTTAGTACGTAGTTTTACAACTCTTGTTTTTTAGTAAACAACAGAGTGCACTAAATGTTGGCAACTTTAATAATATCGGCAAAAACACCCGCCGCTGTTACATCCGCACCAGCTCCATAGCCTTTTATTTGCATAGGATGCTCACGGTAGTTTTTGGTTGTTATTAAGAGGATATTGTTGCTTCCCTCTAAGTCGTAAAATGGATGTTTTGAATCGACCTCAATAAGTGATACGGAGGCTTTTCCTTCTTCAAAACACGCCGAGTAACGCCACTTCTTATTCTCTGAAACCAACCGTTGACGCTCAATTTCAAAAGAAGCATCTAGCTCTTTCACTTTTTCTAGGAAATTCTCAATAGAGCCTGAATTAATATACTCAGCAGGTACAAATGGATTTACTTTTATCTCGTCCATCTCCATTTTATGACCCGCTTCGCGAGAAAGAATAAGAAGTTTACGCGCTACATCCAATCCGCTTAAGTCTATACGAGGATCAGGCTCACTAAACCCCTTCTCTTTTGCCTCAATGATTACTTTTGAAAGAGGTTTCTCTGCTGAAATATTATTAACAATAAAGTTGAGTGTTCCAGAAAGAACCGCTTCTAATTTTATTACATGATCGCCACTTCTTACTAAATCGTTTAGTGGCGAGATGATAGGCAACCCAGCACCTACATTGGTCTCGTACAAGAATTTAACACCCTTATAACGAGCTGTATCTTTCAATAATTTGTATCGGCTGTATTCTGAGCTACTAGCAATTTTGTTGGCTGTTACAACAGAGATATTATTTTGTAGAAGACCTAAGTATGTATCCGCAACATCGGCATTAGCAGTACAATCGACCATAATGCAGTTTGGCAAATTCAGCTCAGCAATTTTTGTCGATATAGACTTTAAATGAGTTGTTTCGCCTTTTTCAGCAAGCAAAACTCTGGCATCAACAACATCCAATCCTTTTGCATCAAACATCATCTTTTTGCTCGACGACAAACCAACAATGCGTATTTGCAACTTGCTCTCTTTCATTAAGTTCTCATTTTGAACTTTTATTTGTGAAAGAAGTTTTGCCCCAACAGTACCAACTCCAATAAGAGTTACATTCAAAATAGTATAGTCCGAAAGAAAAAAAGAATCGTGTAATACATTCAACGCTTTCTTAAGCTCTTTCTCTTTTACAACGAAAGAGATATTGAGTTCAGAAGCACCTTGAGCAATAGCGGCAATGTTTATTCCATTCTTGCCTAAACTATCGAAGAGTTTGCCCGAAATACCAGTGGTATGTTTCATATTTTCGCCAACAATAGCCATTACAGCCATCTCGCTCTCAACGGTTATTTTATTAATGTGGTTGAGTATAATCTCATTATGAAACTCCTCTTCAATAGCAGCAACTGCCATTTTTGTTACACCAGATTCCACCACTATGCTTATACTGTTTTCAGATGAAGCTTGAGAAATCAAAATGACATTGACATCTTTAGAGGCAAGTGACTTAAACAGACGCATTGAAATACCCGTAACTCCAACCATTCCAATGCCTTGCACTGTAAGTAGTGCCACGTTACTGATTGATGAAATACCTTTTATTGTACGACTTGAACTCTTATCAACATCTGCGGTGATTAGAGTACCTACTGCTTTTGTATTGAATGTATTTTTTATTAAAATGGGTATATTTTTCTTGTAAACTGGTAAAATGGTAGGAGGATAGATAACCTTAGCACCAAAATGACTTAACTCCATGGCTTCAGAATAAGTCAACTTATCTATACAATAGGCATTACTTATCACGCGCGGATCTGCAGTCATAAAGCCATCCACGTCAGTCCAAATTTCTAAAACAGAAGCATCAAAAGCCGCCGCAATAATAGCCGCAGTAAAGTCTGAACCACCTCTACCTAAAGTGGTAGTTTCGTTCTTTTTGTTCGATGAGATGAAGCCTGGAAATACGGAAACTTTACCAAGAGAACCTTTTATTTTTAATAATAAGCTGTATGAAAGTTGCGTGTCGGCCTGATTTCTTCCAAAAACGTAGTCTGTTTTTATATATTCCTTCGAGTCAAAAAGATGACTATCTTTTATCACATAATGAACCACCAAAGATGAAACACGCTCTCCAAATGAAGATATATTCTCAAAACTCTTAGTCGTAAGCTCTTTGAGCATGAAAACACCTTTCACTATTGTTTGAAGTTCATCAAAAAGAATGGTGGCTTTCGATTCCACTTCCAATTTCTCAGTGCCAGTAAATAGTTTATCAAAAACAACTTGGTGTTTCTCTTTTATTTCAGTAAAAATATCAAAGCACCGCGTATCACCCGTCTCAGCATTTTTAGCCATTGCAATTAGCTTGTCGGTAATGCCACTTAAGGCAGAAACAACAACTACAACTTGCTCATTTTGAGACAATACAATGTCTCTCACTTTTAAAATGTTTTCCCAAGAACCTACGGATGTTCCTCCAAACTTTAATACTTTCATTATCTATGTTTTATAATTAAATTCAATAGTCATTACAATATTGTGGACTGCTGAAATAAGTGTCCACAAAAGTAAAAAAACATACCCTTTTATCAATAGCTAATATCATAAATAACGAGGGAGCATAAAAAAATATGCTCCCTCGTTTGAAATTCGTTTTACCAATGGCTAATCGTGAAAGATTAGCATGGGCAAATCGGTATGGAACAACATTTTTTTCGAAACACTTGGATTCATGATTCGCGATAAAAAGCCCCGTCTATGCGTTGTTATAGATACCATATCAATATTTTGTGAACTTATATATTCCTTGACACCAAGCCAATAATCATTGTTATCAACTAAATTGCAAATAATTTTACTCTCTTTATGTCTTCTTAATAAATGTTCACGTAAACCGTTCATTTTTACTTCGTCCCACTTCGTATCTTTGTGGTTGGCAATATGTGCGCAGTGAATAATTATATCAATAGGTTTAATAATTTGATCTAATTTTTCAAGAGCATTTAAGTCGTTATCATCAAAACTAGTAACGTATAACAGATTCTTGAGCTCGTCTATTCCCCTGTAATTAAATGTTTCTGGTATTGCAAGCACAGGGTAAGTGGTCATATCTATAACTTCTGCCGTTACGCTTCCTATAAGCTCATTTGTCTTTTTATCTTTACTCCTAGTTCCCATTATTATTAGGGTTGGATGATAAGTATTTGAAAAACGAACAATCTCCTCTTCTGCTATACCATTGACAATTACGGACTTCACCACAACTCTTTTAACATTGAAATGGCTATTTTTTTCTTCAAGATATTCCAGAGTCTCTTTTATTCCTTTGTCGGCGTCTTCTCTTAAATCAATTGCTAACTCTTCAGTGTTTATATCAAATGAGAAGTTGTCTCCGAAGGGAATAGGGCTTATTATGGGTGTAAAATAGGAGTGTAAAACGGTTATCTCTGCATTTAATTTTAGCGCCCAGTCGAACGCTACATTCAGAGCTTTATTAGAGTGTGGAGTGAAATCAACAGGAACAAGAATTCGTGCGTGCTCACTCTTTTTAACCAGATGTGCTCTAAATTCAGATTCTCGTAAAACATCAACTAAAGTGAGAGCTTTCTCAAGATCGACTTCGTTTATTCGTACCTTTACGCCACTTGAAACTGCTCCTTGAATAAGGTTCACATTCTCCAAAAAACACTCCACACCCTCTAATTCGAGGTATGATTTAAGCATTTGTGCCTTTTCAAAATTATAAACCGCTAGGGTTATTATTTTTTCGCTTTCCATTTTATTGGCATTAATTTCAATTATGAAGATACTCTGTTTTTTGCATAAATACAAGAAAAAGTTCGTTATTGTAGCCCAATTCGAGTGACTTTAATGACACCTTTCAAATTTAAAATCTTTTTTATTATAGTCTCCAATACATCCTTATTTGTTACAAATACCGTTAGTGTCCCTTCAAAAGTTCCATGGTTGGAATCTACTGAAATGGATCGCATTTTGACTTTTTGCTCCTTTGAAATTAAATTTGAGATATTTGCTACAATACTTAGTTCATCATTACCAATAATTTTCAATGTGGCCGAATAGCTACCAACGGCCCCTCCTGTCCAACTGGCTGGTTGTATTCGATACCCGAATCGCGACTTTAATTCAGACGCATTAGGACACGTTATTCTATGTATTTTTATTCCTCCAGTTACCGCAACAAAGGCAAATATCTCATCTCCAAAAATAGGATTGCAACATTTCGACAACTTATACTCAACGTTATTTAGGTCTTTGTCTATTACAAGTGCATCCGTTGAATTATCGTTTTCAAGTGGTGTTGGCTGAATGAAGTTTGCAGCAGTTTTACCAATTAAAGCATCATCGTCTCCACTCTCGGTTTCTTTTTTATCCTCCCGAGTTACAAATTCTTTTACGGCTGATATTTCGATTTTCTCGAGACCAATATCTCTAAAAAAATCATTGACGTTTTTATATTTAAAGTGCTTGGTGAGTTGATATATTTGAGCCTCGCTAAGTTCAATTTTAGAGTTTTTGAGGCGTCTCGACAACATATCCCTTCCTAAATCGGCCTCTTTGCTTTTCAAATCGCGTAGCGCCTGTTTTATTTTAGTTTTTGCCTCAGAGGTTGTTGCTACTTTAACCCATGAATCTTTTGGTTCTTGGGTTTTTGATGTTATTATTTCAACAGAATCACCATTGGTTAACACATGGCGTATAGGCACGTGACGATTATTAATAATGCCTCCTGTACATTTATTTCCAACTCCACTATGAATCCGGTAGGCAAAATCGAGTACCGTAGCACCCTTTGAAAGTCGTATTAAATCTCCTTTTGGTGTAAACACGAACACTTCATCATCGTACAAATCTAATCGAAACTCATTCATCAAGTCTATCGAGGTTGAGTCTGAAGTATCTAAAAGATTCCGAACTTTACTAAGCCATTCATCCAACCCAGATTCACCTTTACCACCCTTATATTTCCAGTGTGCCGCTAAACCCATTTCGGCAATTTCATCCATGCGTTGAGTTCGTATTTGAACTTCTACCCACTTCTTCTGTGGCCCTAAAACGGTTGTATGCAATGACTCATATCCGTTGCTCTTAGGTATCGACAACCAATCTCTTAATCTGCTCGGATTGGGTTGGTATTTATCGGTAACCAATGAATAAACCCTCCAACAATCGGCTTTCTCCTTTTTAAGATCTGTTTTTAAGATAATTCGAATGGCAAATAGGTCGTAGACATTCTCAAAATCGGTCTGTTGATCTTTTATTTTATTCCAAATGGAGTGAATTGTTTTGGTACGTCCTTTTATTTCAAAATCAAAACCTAAATCTTGCAGCTCCTCTTTTAAGGGCTTTATAAAGTCGTAGATGTATTGATCTCTATCTTTTTTACTCTCACTTAATTTATTAACAATATTAAAATACATCTCAGGATTGAGATATTTAAGGGAGAGGTCTTCAAGCTCAGATTTTACGGTATATAAGCCCAGTCTGTGTGCCATTGGAGCATACAAATAAGAGACCTCAGACGCTATTTTTTCTTGATCGGTAGAGTTGTAATTGTTGAGCTTTCGCATTGTTTCTAAACGCTCAGCCATAATTATCAACACAACTCTCAAATCTTGTGCAAATGTGAGTAAGAGTTTTCTAAAGTTTTCGGTTTGAATGGAGCTGTTTTTTGAGTAGAGCTCTGCAACTTTAGACAAACCTTCGGTAATAATAACTTCCTGATTGCCAAATACTTTCTTAATCTCCTCAAAATCGATTCCTTTAGTAAGTACCAAATTATAAAGAAGAGAACTGATTAAAGATGAGCGACCAAGTCCCATTTCTTGAACTACAATACGTGCAACACTCAAATAATGCACAACATTTAAAACACCAGCAGGAGTTCGCTGATTCGGAAATTTTGAGAATGACAGAATCATTGCCTTTCTTATCAGTAAGAGATCTTCTTTTTGAAGAATATCTCTACTAATTCTTAGCAAATCCCTATATTTTTGAATTATTTCTTTTCTATCTTCAAGCTTTTCAACAATACTCTCCATCCAAACAGCAGTTATTAATTTGTAGGGGTAAAGTTAAAATTTTATCGGCTCAAAACACACTGAAATTGCTAAATGGACTATTAAAAACATGAAATATCAAGCAGATACTATTGTTATATTAGAGTGTTAAGATTCGTCATAAAACAGGCAAAAAAAATCCTTATCCATACTTTTAATTAAGTACAGATAAGGATTTCTTAGTGTGAGCGATTAAACGATTCTATAAACCTATCTGGATATCAAGTTAATATCACTTAATAGTTTATCTTTATATGATTTACCTATTGGAAGTACCTTATCTCCAAGCTCTGTTTTTACAATAATACAGTTATTCTCTATCATCTTTATTTTGGCGATATTAATAATGTAGGAGCGGTGAATTCGAACAAATGAGTCAGATGGCATCTTTTCGGTAATTGATTTCATAGTAAAATGAGCAGTGTACCTATCTGAAAAAGTATTTAACACTACATAATTCTCTAATGCTTCAACCCAAAGAATATCTTCAAACTTAACTCGAATTAAAGATTGGTTGTTCTTTATGAAAAATTCCGACATTTTTTTTGTTGGATCTTTAGCTTCTGCCTTTTCGCGCACCTTCGTTACTGCCTTTAAAAAACGGGCATAAGTAACAGGCTTTAATAGATAATCTGTAACATCATACTCATAAGATTCAAGCGCATATTTCTCTTTTGAAGAGTAAATTATAACTTGGGGCATTGTGATAAGCGCTTTTAGAAACTCAAGACCAGTCATTTCGGGCATTTCGATATCTAAAAAGATTAGGTGGACATTAATCCGCTCGGGTTTATTGAGGGCATTAATGGCATCTATGGGATTTGAGTAGTACTCTATTAACTCTAAACCCTCGGTTCTATTAATGAATTCAGAGATAATCTTTGTTGAAAGTTTATCATCATCTATTATAACGCAATTCATACTCTCAGTTTTTTTTCAAATGTAAAAATTATTTAATATAATTTCACATTTCAAAAGAATTAAATTTCCACCAAATCACTTTTTTTGCTGACGAACGTATTATTTTTGTTGACGAATGTTCGCATGACTAAAAAAACCATGCCCCTTACTTTATACTAAGATAATATTTTTTTACTAAATCAGCACGTTTTATTGATTTAGAAAGCCATTCGAGTTCTAATTTGTTCAATTCCTCTTTTGATATCTGCCAATTAGCCACTTCTGCGCGCATTCTTGCGGTAATATTTTGTAAAACAATGGCGGCTGAAACGGAAATATTTAAACTTGCAGTAAGACCGTACATAGGAATTGTTACAAATTCATCGGCTAGTTCTCTCATTTCTGGTGAAATACCCGTTAATTCTGTACCAAAGACAACTGCAATAGGTGATTTACTAA
>JAYVSA010000491.1:0-3753 GCA_043775765.1 Breznakibacter sp.
AAAATTGCCTCTTCTGCTCTCAATCTTAAAAGGAAATACGTTACCAAGTATCATTATTTTCTCATCACGCAAATCAAAAGTGCGTGAAATAGCAAATACCCTGCGCCGTAACAAACTAAAAGTAAGCGAAATACACTCCGACCTTCAGCAAAATGAGCGTGAAGATGTATTACGAGATTTCAGAAATCGTAACCTACAAATATTAGTGGCTACCGACATTATTGCTCGTGGAATAGACATTGAAAAAATTGACCTAGTCATCAATTTCGATGTCCCTAGAGATGCCGAAGATTATGTGCATAGAATTGGACGTACAGCAAGAGCAGAGAATAAAGGTGCTGCCATCACATTTGTGGGCATGGAAGAGCAATATCCATTCGGAAAAATTGAAAAACTCATCGAAAAAGAAGTTTTCAAAGCAGCACTTCCTGTTGAACTTGGCGAAGCACCACTCTATAATCCAGGCAGACCAAAAATGCCAAAGAACACCAACCACACAGCAGGCGGTAAAAAGCCATTCTTTAAGAAGAAAACTGGTAATAAACCAGCTGGCGGAGGTGCACCAAAACAATAACTGTTTCTCTTTCTAATCTATTGGTTATGAGTGATATATTCTCAAAAATCATTGCATCAGAATTGCAATTACCTCTAACTGGGGTTAAAAATACTATCGCGCTTCTTCTCGAAGGAGCAACGGTTCCATTTATCAGTCGTTACCGCAAGGAACTTACAGGAAGTTTGGATGAAGTTGCCGTTGAGAACATCAAGATTGGCTACGATAGACTCGTTGAAATAGACAAAAGAAAACAGACTATTCTGAAGTCTATTGAAGAGCAAGAGAAGCTTACGCCCGAACTAAGAAAAAAGATTGAGGAGTGCTATAATGCCAATGATTTAGAGGATATCTATCTTCCATACAAACAAAAACGCAAGACAAGAGCCTCAAAAGCAAAGGAACTTGGGCTCGAACCATTGGCTCAAATCATCCTTCGTCAGACCGAACAAGATATTATTTCAAAAGCGCGAACCTTCATTAAAGAGGGTGTTGATTGTGTTGATGATGCACTAGCTGGTGCACGCGACATTATTGCCGAAATGGTAAACGAATCGCAACCAACGAGAAACCAAGTACGTTATGGCTTTCAGAAAGATGCTGTAATTACAGCTAAGCTGGTTAAAGGCAAAGAGACTGAGGGTGAGAAATATAAAGACTATTTTGAATTTTCAGAACAACTCAAAAAATGTCCATCGCACCGATTATTGGCCATTATGCGTGGCGAGAAAGAGGGATTTCTTAAATTCTCCATTTCACCTACCAAAGAGCCAATCATTGAAAGTATCAAACGACACTACATCAAATCAAAAGGCGATTGTGCTTCACTTTTAGAAGAAGCTATTGAAGATGCCTACTCGCGACTTTTAGAACCGAGCATAGAAACCGAATTTTCAAATCTCTCAAAGCGTCGTGCCGATGAAGAGGCGATACGTGTTTTTACTTCAAACTTGCGTCAGCTCTTGCTTGGCGCACCACTTGGACAAAAAAATGTATTAGCCATTGACCCTGGATTTAGAACTGGGTGTAAAGTTGTTTGCCTCGATGCACAAGGAAATTTGGTACACAACGAAACCATCTATCCACACCAACCACAAAACGAAGTCTCGCAATCTATAAAGAAAATCTCATCCCTCGTTGAATCTTATAAAATAGAAGCTATTGCCATTGGCAACGGTACAGCAGGACGTGAAACTGAAGAATTTATCAAGAAAGTACCGTTCAACCGCGATTTAAACGTATTCTCTGTAAGCGAGGATGGCGCCTCAATCTATTCTGCATCGCCTGTTGCGAGAGAAGAGTTTCCGAATTACGATGTAACCGTGCGAGGTGCCGTTTCAATAGGACGCCGTTTGATGGATCCGCTGTCGGAATTAGTAAAAATAGATGCCAAATCAATTGGCGTTGGACAATATCAGCACGATGTTGATCAGTCGTTATTAAAAAGCTCACTCGATTCAGTTGTTGAGTCATGCGTGAACTCGGTTGGCGTTAACATCAACACAGCCAGCAAACACCTTTTAACGTATGTCTCAGGACTCGGTCCGCAATTGGCACAAAACATTGTAGATTTCAGGAAAGAGAACGGGCCATTTGCAACCAGAGATCAACTCAAAAAAGTACCACGCCTAGGCGCTAAAGCTTATGAGCAAAGTGCTGGTTTCTTGCGCATTCCAGATGCAAAAAACCCACTCGACAACTCAGCCGTTCACCCAGAGGCATACTCCATAGTGATGCAGATGAGTAAAGATGCAAACTGCACCGTTGAAGAACTTATTAGCTCCGAACAAAACAGAAAATCAATTAATATAAGCCAATACGTAACACCAACCTTAGGTATTCCAACACTGACAGACATTCTGAAAGAGCTAGAAAAACCTGGACGCGACCCGAGAAAACCAATTAAAGTATTTGAATTTTCGGCCGAAATTAAAACCATATCAGATTTAAAAATAGGGATGATTATACCTGGCATTGTTACAAACATTACCAATTTTGGCTGTTTTGTTGACGTTGGCGTGAAGCAAGATGGATTGGTACACATCTCTCAGTTAGCCGATAAATTTGTTGCCGACCCAAATGAAGTGGTTAAACTGCACCAGCATGTAAAAGTTAAGGTAACAGAAGTTGATACCGTTAGAAAAAGAATTGCACTATCGATGAAAGAGGGCTAATGTCCGTTTCAAAATAATAATAACAAAAAAGGATTGAACGCAGTGTTCAATCCTTTTTTGTTATATAACCACCTGTTTATTACTGATTTAGCATCTCTTGAAGTTTCTTACGGGTAAAGAAAATGCGGCTTTTAACGGTTCCAATAGGAAGTTCGAGCTCTTCTGCAATCTCTTTATACTTAAACCCTTCCGTGTGCATTTTAAAAGGGATTCGAAACTCATCATCTAAACGCTCAATGCTCTGAATCATTTCGTTTACCGACTGAGCCGATTCTGGAGTTTCAGATGCAAAATTCTTTTTTGCGGCAAAAACCAAAGAATCTTCATTAGAATCAAACGTAGTGCGCACCTTTTGATTACGACGATAGTTGTTGATAAAAGTGTTTTTCATGATGGTAAACACCCACGCTTTAAAGTTTGTGTTCTCTACAAACTGACCTCTATATGTAAGCGCTTTTAAAATAGTTTCTTGAAGTAAGTCTTTTGCGTCATCGTGATTGGTGGTTAAACTCAACGCAAAATATAGTAGTCTGTCTTGCAAACTCAGAAGCTTTGTATCAAATTGAATTGCTGTCATGTTACACGAGTTTTAATTGTTTATTGTTGAACAAAAGTAACTATTTCTTCAATTCTAACAAAATTATTTTGTTCTAAAACCCACATAAATTAGACCCATTCTAAATAAGCAAACAGATAATTGCCACATTTACAATTACTTATATAATAAAGACAAAAGCATTCTAAATTACAAAAAGAGATTAATAAGATTCAATTCCAAATAAACGCAAATAATCGAAAATTAGGAGTTTGGTATAACACTCTCATTTAGAGCCAATTTTGTTGTTGAATAAATATTCAATTAAAAGTAGCAAAGTATTAACGAAAATTAGTTACAGATATCTATCTTCGTAAAAAAAATATTAGAATCATTTAACAATAATATACTATGCAAAATTGGTTTGAGTGTAAGGTTAAGTACGAGAAAATTGATGAGCAAACGGGTAAAGAGAAAAAAATTAGCGAGCC
>JAYVSA010000492.1:0-2378 GCA_043775765.1 Breznakibacter sp.
TGATAATGGTGGTTCAGCCAATGGTGATGGCTGTGTGCTCACCCCTAACAGGTCGATTATCTGATAGAATTGAACCACGTATTTTATCGACCTGGGGCATGTCAATAGCGACCGTTGGCTTGTTTGCCCTAAGTTGGTTATCGCCCACTACGCCCATTTGGATATTAATAGCGGTAGGGGCGTTTATGGGTTTGGGATTTGCACTCTTTTCGTCGCCAAACATGAACACAATAATGGGTTCAGTGGCAAAAAATCAGTTGGGCGTGGCATCCGGATCGGCAGGTACAATGCGCGTTGTGGGGCAAATGGTGAGTATGACCATATCGACGCTGGTTTTTGCGTTGCTTTTTAATGACACGGAGGCATTGACCATTCCAACAGATCACTTGATGCAGGCGATGCAGACGATTTTGTTGATTGGCTCTGGATTGTGTTTGGTGGGAGTTTACTTTTCGTATAGCAGAGGAAAAATGAGGGAGTAAATGCTTTTGAATTTAAAAAATTTGGTGTTTTATGAAAAACGTTCTGCGTGGTGTAGGAATTATGTCGGGAACCTCTTTAGATGGACTGGATTTAGCTTTGTGCTCTTTTTTTGAGAAAGATGGAGGCGGTTATGGCTTTCGATTGGAGCGATGCAAAGGGGTAAATTATTCGGCCGAAATGCGCAACGCCTTGCAACATGCCGTTGGATTAAACGGCTACAACTTCATAAAACTACACCGAGAATTTGGCAAGTTCATTGGGCAAGAGGTGAAGTTGTTTTTACAAGACGAAGTGATTGATGTTCAATTCATTGCATCGCACGGACACACCACCTTTCACGAACCTTGGAATAACATTTCGTTTCAGATTGGCGATGGGGCTACCATTGCTTCAGTGGCTGAAATTACTACCGTTTCGGACTTTAGAACGTATGATATTGCCTTAGGAGGAGAGGGTGCGCCGTTGGTGCCAATTGGCGATATGGAACTTTTTGGTGAGTACGATGTATGCGTGAACTTGGGTGGTTTTGCCAATTTATCGTACTACAGCAAAGAGGTTGATTATAAGCGTATTGCATTTGATGTTTGTCCAGTTAATATTGTTGTAAACCAACTGGTGCGAGCCATTGGTTTAGAGTTCGACGACGAAGGGAAAATTGGCAAGAGTGGTACTGTAAACGCATCTCTTTTAGAGGCTTTAAATAATTTATCATTTTACAAAAAACAAGCGCCAAAATCACTCGGTCAAGAGTGGGTTACAAGCGACTTTATGCCCGTGCTAGGCGCATTTAACATAGTGCTTGAAGACAAAATAAGAACCCTTTACGAACATTTTGCCACACAAATATCGCGCGAGCTAAATATCCACAATACCCGAAAAGCACTCTTTACAGGAGGCGGATCGCGCAACATCTTTTTAATGGATTTGATACGCCAAAAGAGCTCGGGCGAAGTAGTAATTCCTGATGCTCAAATAGTTGACTTTAAGGAAGCTATTGTGTTTGGATTTTTGGGCTATTTGCGTTTACTAAACCGCCCTAATTGTTTGGCCTCGGTTACTGGTGCAAGGCGAGACAACATAGGCGGTGTAGTGCATATCGTTTAGAATTCTACAATAATACCAAGAGTTGGCAAGAGATTTCCTGAAGTAAATTCGAGCTCTTTTAACGCATATTTTTGTTGCTCAATGGGCGCTGTTGGATTGAGAATAATTGGCTTTCCAGTTGCGTCAACAACCTTAACCAATTCGGCTGGCTGCTCGGCTTTTTGGTTGGTAGCATTCTGAATATCAACATATACACCAATCATAAATTTTTTATAGTAAAACGATTTATCGACTCTTATATCGAGCTGATTGAATGATGCTAAGCGCTTGGTATTATATTGTCCATAATTGAGATAAGCTCGTCCGTTTACATCCCAAGCCTGCTTGAACGACGACTTATTAAAATCATACGGCGTATAAGGTAATCCGCCCACAAAACGCCATTTAACACCAATATCCCAATTGTTTTTGAATGATTTCCCTAGAGTTGCAGTGAAGAGATGCTTACTATCCCATGAAGAAGGAATATAACTGCCGTGAACATCAGAAAATGAGCTTCTTACAAAAGTGTATGCCATAGATATTCGGAGCTTAGAGGTGGTGCTTAATCGATAAAGAAGCTCAAACCCTTTGGCCTGTCCTTCAGAGGTTGAAGTAACTTGCTCATCGCCAAATACGCCATAATCTCCACCCTTACTGGCCATAGAAACAGAATCTTTTACCGAGAATGGGTAGTTGTAATATTGCTTATAAAATACCTCGGCCGTGATTTTAGAATTACTATTTGGACGCAACTCAATACCTGTAACATAATGATTATTTGTGATATAGGTAATGCTGTTTTGTTTGTT
>JAYVSA010000493.1:0-7120 GCA_043775765.1 Breznakibacter sp.
CGGTCATATAATCGACGTTCTTTGAAGAATGCATCTTTTCATACAGCTCCATATCGTTTTCACATCCCCAACTACCTTCTGTTCCTGTGGTTACCAAATGGTTCGCATCAATGGATTTGATGTAGGCCGATGTTTCATTCACCCAATTCAAAAAAGCCACTTTGTTGGCATCCGAAAAGGCGCGCGGTTCATTGCCCAACTCCCAAGTCATAATTGTTGGATCGGCCATATAAGCCTTGCCTGTAATGGAGTTTGTGCGTTCGAGCATAAATTTTATATGGTTACGAAACTGCTGCTGGCACTCATTGCACTGAAGGAATTTTGACGAATAGGCCATAAAATCGCTCCACGAATGTCCTTTAGTCTCGGGGTAAGGAATAGAATCGGTGCTGTTCCAAGCCACATATTGCGAAAATCCGCCCGACCATTCCCAAGCGTTATTCAAATAGAGTATGGCAACCATATTGCGCTTAGCCATTTCAGAAAGCAAGAAATCTAACCCATTGAGCAACTCGTGGTTATAAACGCCAGGCGAGGTTTGTAGTGCAGGAGACACGCGCCGTGGTTCACCATCGGGCCCTTCGGCACCAGCCAAAACGCGCAAGTTATTGATGCCATTGGCTTTCATTATATCGAGCTCTTCAATTAATCGTTGCCTATTGCCCCCTTTACCCGTAGAGCCCAAAATAGCACCATACCAATAATTGGTGCCGATGTAATAATACGGTTTGCCGTTGCGAAGAAAATGCCCGTTCTCTGTTTTAATAAACTTTTGTTCCGATGTGCTACAAGCAGGCAAACAAACCATTACTAAAAGAGCCAACACTAGAATGATATGATTTTTTTTCATCTAATTATATTTTATTACCAATTTCTCAACAAAGGTTGTAACCTCTAATTCCTCTAAATCAAACCATTATGCTTGTTACGGAAACAACTATTTAAGCTACAAATTTATTGAGTCCTCAAAGCAAAATTAGAGCAAATGATTTTGTTGCAATGATGCAATAATGACTAAAACAAATACTATTATATCAAAACAAAAGGGCTACTATTAACTCCCAACTTTTTCGCATTCATGACTATATTAAGTTGAAATTGTTGGTTAGTCTAAAACATAAGTTATACAACATTTATTTGTTCCCCTTACGCACACACCTACTTAAACTCAGATTGCGCATTAGTCTAATACAGCCCAACTGTTTAATGTATGAAAGATAATTAAGCTTATTCCATTAAACCGAATATGTTAAAAAAGACTAAGTAATGTTTAGATAGTATAATAGTTTGAATTTATAGTATTAGTCTGTTTTTAAACGATGTAATAATTTTACAAGTGAAAAAAGGTTAATAATCAGGATGTTTACTAACCTTTTTTAGCCTTAATATTTACACCAATAATCATTAACATTATCTTTTATGAAGAAAATTATTACCATTAGCGCACTATTATTATCAGTAGTAGCAACAACTATGAATGCAACAAAGTATGAGGCAGAATCTGCTACTCTATCGGATGGTGCAATTAGTGTTGCCGATGCAGGAGCATCTGGCGGCAACTACGTAGACACACAAGATTTAGGTGTTGTAACCTTTACGTTTGACATTCCCTCTGCGGGTTGGTATAACGTGCTTGTAGCTACAAAAAATACCGATGCAAGCGAAGGACGTTGCCAGGATTTTAAATTAGATAGTGATCCAAAATTTAAAATTGCTATCCCGTTAAGTCAATCATTTAACACCATAAGCATTGGTGGTACTCAGTACTTCGGGGTTGGAAGTCACACTATAACAATTACCAAAAACTGGGGCTATGTTCTACTCGATTATTTCACAATTGAGCCTACATCAGTTCAAAATATTCAGGCGGAAAAAGCCAATATTGGAACTGGTACCATTTATAACAACGAACTGGTATCATCTGAAGGCCGATATTTAGATACTAAGAATAGCGATGTAACATTTGATGTTACGATACCAACAACTGGAATATACAGAATTAGCATTGTTGGTAAAAATAGTACTCCCGAACTACTAACGCGAGTAAATGATTTTAATATCGATGGCGGTTCTGCACTATCCTTAACCATGCCTTCTGCAAATTATGCAAACTATATTCTAGCCGATAATTACAATCTTACAGCAGGTGCTCATACAGTAAATATGGTTAAAAGTTGGGGATACTTTGACTTAGATTTTCTTTCAATTGAATTTTTAGGAACTGGTACAAGCATCAACAAGGGAGTAGCGGAAAAATCGTCTATCTCCATAACCAACAAAACAGTATCTGTTATCGCAGAAGGAACCTACGACTTAAATATTTATGAAATAACAGGATCTGAGGTTTCACACATTTCCAATGCAACGGGCTTAACCACAACGCAACTAAGCAATTCAGGTATTTTCATTGTTGAAATATTAACTGCTACAGGAAAAGAAACTCAAAAAATATTGGTTAAATAACAATAGACAACGAGTATATAAGTACAAAGGAGGCTGCCTTAAAATGACAGCCTCCTTTGTACTTAACGTGAGTTGGAAGTAAGGAGGGTTATCGAACTCACATTTCTACAGTTTTGCACGCAATGGCGGATTTACCTGAATCCAAAATTCTTCTTCTAAAAGTCGGGCTGCACCAATCATGGCCGATGTTTCCAGAAGTCCCGATAAGGTAATTTCAATGTAAATATTCTGCTTTTTAAAATTGGCCTTTAAAGTTGGTCCCCAAAGGTCAAAAGCCCCTATTATATTACCACCAACTACCAAACAAGTGGCGTCGAAGCGGCTTATCCATGGAGCCATGAATTCGGCCAAATTAGCGCCAAACTCCTCAAATATCTTCGTTGAAGCACCGTTTAAATGGGCTTGTTCAGCAATCTCTTTAACACCCGAAAGCACCATGCCCGTCTCTTCTAGGTAACGTCTTATAAACCAACGGGTAGAGAAATAGTCATCGGCAATACCACTCTTAAAAGGCAAATGCCAAGCGCATCCTTGGTTGGGAACATCGTTTCGTTCTACAACGGGTCGTCCATTTTCAATAAATGCCGATCCAAAACCAGTACCTAAGGTGATGGCAATAGATTTTTTATGATTCACCGATTTGCCAATCCACGCCTCACCCAAAGCAAAAGCCGTGGCATCATTAATAAATCGAAAAGGTATGTCTTGAGGCAAATTCATTCGCACTCTCAATTCATGTCCAATGTTTAAGCCAAAGAGATTTTCGTACTTCGCCACCTCGTGAGTAAAGCGTGCAATTCCGTTTTCATAATCAAAGGGGCCAGGCATTGCAAAGCCAATACCAATAAGTTGCTGAGGGTTAATTTTAGACAGCGTTTGATTAAGTGCATCACTCCAAACCGCGAGTATCTCGGCAGAAGAGCCATTCTTGTCCACCTTTGAAGTAATAAAACTGCTCTCAAGTATTTGTTCCGAGACTAAGTCAATAACAACCGCTGATAGATGACTTCCGCCTACATCGACACCAATTATATACCTCTTCTTATTTGAATTATTCATTTTTCTTCTGGATTTTATATTTGCAACACCCCAAAATTATATTAATACACTTAAATTAACCAATAGTATCAAATCGTTAAACAATACTATTTAATCATTTTATGAGCCCGATTCTTGGAGTGTGTTTGAATCATGTTTCTACCAAAAAGGGACGGAGCATAAATGCCCCGTCCCCCTTCTATTTATTTATGAAAAGTGGACTTCTATTCTAATATTTCATTTGAAGTTATGAAGCTTGATGCTGGCAATCCTTCACCGTTAAAGAGAGTTGCAGTTGAACCATTATGATAGGCGTAACGTACCGTGGTTGGATTCTTTACCTTTGCCGATGATACTTCTACCGATTCTGCACCAATTTTTACGGTTGCAGAATAGAAAACATGGTCACTTCCTGCAATTTCAAAACCATTAGTTGCTGCTGGCTTTAACACCAATCCGCCGTCAACATGGGTAAAGGAGATTATTATTTTAGAACCGTCTATGGACATCGAATTATAAAGTGGTCCGCTCGTTACCGTTTTCATGCCATAGTCATTGGCTAAAGCCCAGCGTGCAAGCCTTTCGCCCACATCTTTTTTGTTGCCCGGGTGAATGGTTTTTTGGTTATCCACATCTAAAACAACCGCCATTCCCGTGTGATTAAGCGTTAGTGTTAGTCTTTGTGCTTCACGTAATCCTGCCGATGATACGGCATACACATCGCTATAATCCCAAGGAGCTATTTGGGTAAAATAGAATGGCATATCTGGGTTGTTAAAATCTTTTCTCCAGTTGTTTATAAGTAGTGGAAAGATGCGACTATACTGCGCTGCTCTGCCAACATTCGATTCGCCTTGGTACCAAATAGCACCTTTAATTGCGAAGTTCGTTAATGGAGCAATCATGCCGTTATAGAGCATAGATGCGGTATTTGCGCCTTGAGCAATACTTATTTTTGGGCGACTGGCAAATTCATCGGTCAATGGGTTAAAAAGATAGAACAGCGAATTGCGGTACTCGGCAACTACTCTGTGTTTCCACGTGCCTGCCAGCGGAATGCTCGTGCCATTTTTTTCTGTTATGCAAATGTCTTTTGGCAAGCCGCTAATTCCTCCACCACCTTGAGTATCTATTAACCGTATAGCAATTAAGTTAACGCCTTTTTGAACCAACGCTGCAGGCACAACATAATGACGCTCCATTTGCCACTGGCCATCCTCTTCATGAGAACCAACTTGTACACCATTAAAATAGGTAACATCACGGTCGTCTATTTTGCCTAAGTTAAGTTGTAAATCACCTGTCCACGTTGCTGGGACGATGATGCTTTTTCGGAGCCAAACAACACCATCAAAGGTACCAATGGAGGTGCTTTCAATGTTTCCTGGAATGGTAAATGGCTTCCAGGTAGAATCTTCTAAAGAGGTTGTAGAGCATAAACCATCGAAAAACGTTAATCCAATAATCGGATCTTTTGTTGCCCCAATGCTCTTTGCATTCAGTTGCGTATGTTTCTCAAGCCAAGCTCTATAGGCCTGCTCCTCAGGAACAGAGTTGTTTAGTTTCTCAATTTGATTACCAAAATCTACATCCTTAGATAATTCATTGCCCGAGATCCAAGATTCGGCAGGTGTTCCTCCCCAACTTGAGTTAATTAAACCAATAGGAACTCCCAACTCCTGATGTAGTTTCTTGCCAAAAAAATAGGCCGTTGCACTAAAAGTAGCTGCTGATTGAGGCGTACAAGTAGCCCAACTGCCACTCACATCGTTGAGTTTATTTACAGAGAAATTGCGTGCCACGGTAAATAACCGAATATCAGGAAAGGTGGCCGATGCAATCTCTTTGGCCGAATTATTAATAGTATCACTTGGCGGCCAGCCAGCCAAAGGCATCTCCATATTCGACTGCCCCGAGCAGAGCCACACTTCACCCAGAAGTACGTCGGAAAGAACCAATGTTGAGTCGTCGTTTACAATAGTAATTTGTTGTGCACCACCCGCTTTGGGAGTCTTTATTTTGGCAATCCAAGAGCTGTTGGAACTTACGCTAACGGCCTCATTACATCCCCAGCTGGTTGCGATATTCACTTTAGAACCCGGACGAGCGGTACCCCAAAGAGCAACCTCTTTTGATTGTTGTAAAACCAAATGGTTTGAGATAATTGCTGGTAGTCTTAGCTCCGAATGTTCAGCTTTGCATCCTACCATCACAAAAAGGCAAAGTAATCCTATATATTTTGGCATCATAAATAATGAGTATTAGTACAATGCAAACTTAAAATTTAAAATTCTTCTTTTATGATACAATTACAGCCAAAACAAATACTTTTCTATCAAAAGATCAATTTTACCTAAAAACATCAAACAAACTTGCTTCATAAGCTTTTAAAGCTCTACCAGTTGAATAATAATTAGTTGTTTTAGTCATTTTCACAAAATACTAACATACTGTATAAAAATAAACATTTTGTGAAAAATCAATATATTCAACTCATTGTATATAAGCCAATTCTATCAATTAAGCCAAATTGTCGTCTTTACTCTTTGTCAAAAAAAAGTGCTAAAACACTCGTTTTTACCACTTTCATACTTCAAGTGCCTTGCATTTAAAAATTATAAACTCTATTTTTGTATCCCCATTTTTAGGGATAAAACTGTTTTTTTGCATTTATTAACATATTGACTTTGTGATATATACGAAGCAAGTAGAAATAAGAATAAAAGAACAACTCGTCTTCTATTTATTGAAAAGTGGGTTTTGCTTTTGTTAACAGGAGCAAATAGATACGTATAAAGTTTTGTAGTTGAAATATTGTAAACGAGATATGATGTATAAAGGACTGCCTAAAGCACAAGGATTATATGATCCGGCCAATGAGCATGAGAACTGTGGTATTGGTTTTGTCGCGCATATTAAAGGTCAAAAGTCGCACGATATAGTGAAGCGTGGACTTGAGGTGTTGGTAAATATGACCCACCGCGGAGCAGAGAGCTCGGATAACAAATCGGGCGATGGTGCAGGTATCTTGATGCAAGTGCCGCATGAGTTTTGCAAATCTCTCGGTTTCGATTTGCCTTCAGAGGGTAAATATGGTACGGGTTTGGTTTTCTTACCAGCCAACGAGAAAGCTCAACTAGCTTGTATTGAAGCTCTTAATCAGCAAATTATTGGTGAAGGGTTGCAATTAATTGGCTATCGCGATGTGCCTGTTGACAGCACAGCAATTGGCGAAATAGCTCGCCGTAGCGAACCAAAGGTTAAACAAATATTTGTTACTGCCAACTTAGAACAAGACGTTCTTGAACGTAAACTATTCATTGTTCGTAAGTTAGCTGAAAGCACGGTTCGCAACTTATCTATTGAAGACAAACAGGCTTTTTACTTACCATCTTTTTCGTCAAAAACATTCATCTATAAAGGAATGCTTACGCCAGCTCAACTGGGCGAGTATTTCTTAGACCTACAAAATCCTTTAATGAGTAGTGCTATCTCTTTGGTTCACTCTCGTTTTAGTACTAATACTTTCCCAACATGGGATTTGGCTCAGCCTTTCCGCAACATGGCTCACAACGGTGAAATTAATACCATTAAAGGTAACCGTATGTGGATGCAAGCG
>JAYVSA010000494.1:0-2002 GCA_043775765.1 Breznakibacter sp.
TTGTGTGCAAAGATGGTCCCGTTTTTTCAAGAGCTCAATTGAAGGAGTTGCCCGATGAGTATTAACTAAAATATATTAAATGGAAGATGTGTCATTACTACGATTGTATGGTTATACTGATGCATTAGAATTGGCACGTGTCAAGTCCAATCTTTTAATGTTTGATGTGGCCCGAGTGGTTTCCGAACATAAAGAACGTTATATCATAATCACTAAAAATGGATTTTGCGAGGCTGAGATTACTGGCAATCTACGTTTTACAGCTAATAGTCGAGGTGATTTTCCGGCGGTTGGTGATTGGGTGGCGGTTACTCTTTACGATGATGACAAAGCGCTTATTCAAGCTATTTTCCCTCGTTATTCGGTATTGAAGCGAGAGGCTGTTGGGGAGGTTGCCAATGAACAAATTCTTGCGGCTAATGTCGATTATGGTTGGTTGATACAGTCTGTCGATAGAGATTTTAATTTAAATCGTTTAGAGCGTTATTTGTCTATCTGTTATGAAGCAGGTGTGTCTCCCATTATTGTATTGACCAAGGTTGATTTACTCCACTTCTCTCTTCGTGTCGATATTGTAAATCAAATTACACAGCGGATTAAGGGTGTATCTGTTTATGAGATAAGTAATGTTACCAAGGATGGATTTCAGAAATTAATTTCTTCTTTGGAAAAGAGTAAGACTTATGCTCTTTTAGGCTCTTCAGGAGTTGGGAAATCAACTTTGATTAACAATTTGCTTGGTTATCAGCAGTTTGCAACGAAGAAGCTTAGCGCCTCAACTCATAAAGGTCGGCATACAACCACGCACCGCGAGATGGTTTTACTCGACAATGGGTCTGTTTTAATCGATAATCCAGGCATGCGAGAAATCGGTGTGGCCGATGCTCAAAGTGGTATTCATACTACTTTTGCTTCAATTCTTCGTCTGGCCGAGGGATGCAAATTTGTCGATTGTACCCATACATCAGAAGTGGGTTGCAAAGTCATTGAGGCAATTAATAATGGTGATGTTTCGCAAGATGCGTATGTTAATTATTTGAAAATGATTCGAGAGCAAACCTATTTCGATGCTTCAGTGGCAGAACGGCGAAAACGAGATCGAGATTTCGGCAAGTTTTTAAAACAATACAAAAATAAATACGGCAAAAATCATTAATTGATTTGAGTCATTTTTTATCGGACAAAAGAGTATTTTTTTTGGCTTAAAAAATGAATGGTCATTCTTTTTTGTTATCTTTGCATCCATATAAAGATGAAATAGATTGTAATGGCTAAACTTCAAAAGAGCATCGATAAGCGTGCTGCGCTTCTAAAGGCAACCCTCTGTTTGGTAAATAGTGGCGGTATTCAGGAGGCGTGTATGGCCAAAGTGGCTAAAATGGCTGATGTTTCGCCAGCTACCATTTATCTCTATTTTGATAATAAACAGGATTTAATAAATCAGCTATATTTGTCTGTAAAAGAGGATTTTACCAAGAGTGCTTTCAATCAATTTGATTTAGCTTTACCAGTTAAAAAGAGCTTTGAACAAGTTTGGTTTAATATGTTTGTTTATAAGCAGACCAATGTTGAAGAGGCCTCTTTTTTGTCGCAGTGCGATAACACACCTATGATTGATGAGGCAACGCGGCAAGCTGGACTCAAATATTTGCAACCTCTTTTTGATTTGTGGGCAAAGGGGCAGCGAGAGGGGATCATCAAGGAGTTTTCGCCCTATTTGCTCTATGCCTTTACGGTTTATCCAATTGCTTTTTTTATAAATATGCAGAAGAGCGAACTTTGCTTGGTAACCGATCAAACATTAAAAGAGGCGTTTCAGGCCGCTTGGGATAGTATTAAGGTGTAATTAATTTACAGTCAGATGAAAACAGCCATTGTATTAGGTGCTACAGGTTTGACAGGTAAGCTTTTGGTGAATCAGTTGATTGCCGATGATAGTTACTCGGTCATTAAACTTTTTACTCGTCGAAAAAGTGATTTTAGCTCTTCAAAGATTGTTGAG
>JAYVSA010000495.1:0-11866 GCA_043775765.1 Breznakibacter sp.
TGCCGCTTTTGTGGAAATTCGTTCTGTATCGAGAGCATTTTCCGTGTTTTGCTGAATTGTAGATGCCATTTGTTCAACCGAAGCAGATATCTCCTCGGCACTTGCAGCCTGTTCGCTTGCACCTTGCGCAATGGTTGTTGCAGCTAAATTGGTCTCCTCGCTACCGCTTGCGATATCTTCGGCCGTTTCGGCAATTTGAGTGATGGTTTCGTTGAGTTTGATTATCATATTGCCTAGTGCCTCAAGTAACTCATCGTTCTCGTGGCGTTTTGTAAGGCGCACGGTTAAATCACCTAGAGCAATCTTTTTAGCATTGGCAATAATTTGGGTGTTCACATTTATCAAATTATTGATGTTGTTTTTAATGGTATTAAAGTCGCCGTTGTATTCATCGGTAATGATTGGCGGCGTGTCTCCAATAGATATTCTGCTTATATAGTTGCTCGTTACATTAAGTGGTTGAATAAGTGCATCGAGTGTTCTATTAATTCCAGTTGGAATTCCTTGAAACTCTTCTGCAACATCGGTTACAATTGCTCTTTTTGTGAGATTTCCGTTTATTGCGGCATCAACCAATTCTCTTGTTTGTGACACGAGTTTTTTGATAATCTCCTCGATGTTTCTAGAAAGCCAGAAGTTTAATATGAGAGCAATTATAATAATAAGAACACTAATTGTTATAATAGATGTTGTAACCGTTGCAGAGGTGTTGTCGTATTTTTCACTAGCGAGCTTGCTATCATCACTAATTGAGTTTTTAATTTTGGTTAATGATGTGTGAAGTTGTCCAATTTTTTGGTCTATTTCTGCATCTATCTCTCCACATTTTATTCTGCTTGCCATATCTTCAGGTTGTTTTAGAAGAGGAAGCATATCTTTTTCGAAAAGAGTAATTATTTCGTTTTTAATTTTTGTTGATTCACGAAGCCACTCTTTTTCCTGAGGAGAGTTGGCAATTAGTTCCATACTTGCAAAATCCACTTCTGTTTCTTTCACAATTTGCGCCCAGTTTCGTTCTGTAATATTTATTTCACGGTTTATTTCGGCATCGGCAATTATCATGTACATTTTTTGTCCCATAAGAGATGCCTCAAGCGTCAATAAGGAGTTTTTTGTTCGAATACCCTCCTCGTCTTCCGCACTTTTTAGACTTGCAATTTCCCTTAATGTGAATATGTTTGCCGCTATAACAATTAGAATGATTGCCGAAAGTATTACAAGTACTTTTTGGCTTATTTTTAAATTGTTGATTTCCATGCTAGTGAGTTTTTAAATGGTTATTGTTCGAGTTGCATAACTTCCGCCAAATCTTTTGTGGAGAAAATCTTTTCGATATCGAGTAATAGAATGAAGTTCTCTTCTCGCCTTATTGCGCCAGAAAGAAAGTTCGAGTTATATCGAATACCCATTTCAGGTACCGGTTTTATTTCAGAATGAGCTATTTCTATTACATCTTTTACCGAATCGGCCGTAGCAGCTATAATGCTCTTTGTTTCGTTATTTTCTATTTCAAAAACGATAATGATTTGACTCTCTACATCATCCTCTTTAATGTTGAATTTTAGTTTTGTATCTATCACAGGGAGTATTTCACCTCTAAAGTTGATGATGCCCAATATATGTTCAGGTGTTTTTGGAATAAGCGTAATATTTTGGTGTTGAAGTACTTCTAGCACTTTATTGACATTTACAGCAAAATATTCTTTCCCTATTAAGAATGTTAAATAAGTTGAAGTTTCCATGGTTTTATTGTTTTGAAGTTGATGTAATAATGTCTTTAAGTTTTTCGGTGTCGAGCAAGAGAACAATGCTACCATCGCCATAAA
Organism: Breznakibacter sp.; assembly: GCA_043775765.1. Classification (GTDB taxonomy): domain Bacteria; phylum Bacteroidota; class Bacteroidia; order Bacteroidales; family Marinilabiliaceae; genus JAGPHP01. The sequence goes on from JAYVSA010000495.1 coordinate 1,827, forward strand.
CGCTGGCTCCCGAGAGAAAGCTTTGATCTTCGAAATATCCGCCAAGAGGTTTTACTACGGCCTGAAATTCACCAACTATTTGATCTGCTAATATGGCGTATCTTGCATTTTGACGGTTGATGATAATTACTTTTTCACAATCAACATGTCCTATGGATGGATGAAAGTTGTCGCGCAAGGAGAAGTATGGTACGAGTTCTTTATTGAAGTCGAGTAGATTGCTTTGCCTGTCTTTGATGTTTGAATAGAGCTCCATGCCGCAGATTTCTACATCTTCAATAGGAATTGCGTATTTGGAGTTGTCGGAAACAACCAATAGAGTTTCTATAATGGCAATGGTTTGTTGCAATTTAATGCGAAATGTAGTACCAATATGGGGTTCTGATTCGATGCTAACCTCGCCTCTGATGTCGTGGATTTTTTTAAGCACCACATCCATTCCCACACCTCTCCCCGAGACTTCTGTTAAGCTGTTTGCGGTAGATAAGCCAGGTAAGAAAATGAGTTCGAGTTTCTCTTTTTGCGACATGTGTGTGTTTGGATCGATAAATCCCTTATCCACGGCTTTTTGATAGACATAATCGGCATTAATACCATTACCATCATCAGAAATTGAAACATGTACATTGTTCCCGTTTTTGTAAGCGTGCAGTTTTATTATTCCTATTTCTGGTTTGCCTTGTTCAATACGTTTTTCGGGTAATTCAATACCATGATCCATGCAATTTCGTAGCAGGTGCATAATAGGTTCTGCAATGGCATCTATGATGTTTTTATCGAGTTCTGTTTCGCTTCCTTGTGTGACAAATTCTATTTTTTTGCCAAGTTGTTTTGATAAATCTCTTATTAGTCGTTGAAACTTAGTAACCATTTCGCTTAAAGAAACGAGTCGGATGTTAAGGGCACTGTCGCTAAATTGTTTTGAAAGTTTGTCTATTTTTTCGGCTGCTTCAAGCGTTTTGAGTGGATTGCTGTCGAGCGAGAGCAAGAGTTCCGATTTTGCCGTTACCAACTCGCTCACGAGGTACATTAAGTGGTCGAGTTTAAGCGAGTCGACATAAATTTTTTTGATGTTTTTAATTTGTGAACCTTCCGTTTTGATGGTTGATCCTACATAAGAGGATTTAGAAATATCGTTAGTGGCATAGACTTCGGCTGGTTCTGTACTTTCGCGTGTTTTATCTAGTTCCTGAATTAGTTTTTCCCGTTCGTTTAGGTTCTCCTCCTTAAATATATCGAAATCGGCAATTTTAGAAATCTTGCAATAATCCATTACAAAAAGCAGAGCATCTTCAATATCGAGCAAATCAGATTCTGTAATTAAGAATATTGCCCAATTGGCCGATTTAGAGTATTTAGAAGGTGCATGGATGTGGTACTTGCCAAGTAGAAAAAGATCGTGAAAAGTAATAGATAAATTTATAGCTCGTGTAATGATTGATTCATCGGGGTAAAAGAGTATTTGATATGTTTTTAGACCTTCTTTGGTGGCTTCAATTCTGATTTTATTTAATTCATTTTCTCGAACTTCTTTGCACTCTTGGCAGTTTTTAATGATGTTGAGTAATTTATTTTGATTCTCCTTGTTTTCAGCTTTTTCGTAATCGAAGTCTACAAGCAGGTTTCTAATATGGTCGGCTACCGAAAAGGTTAGGTTCAGAATTGTCTCATTGGCTTGTCTTGACCCATTTCTTATTGCATCGTAAATATTTTCAAGATCGTGGGTTATTTCAGTAATGGCAGTAAATCCAAACATTCCACTTGTTCCTTTTATGGTGTGAAGGGCTCTGAAAGTTTGGTTGATAATGTCTTGGTTGTTTGGATTCTCTTCTAACTGCATGAGGTTACTATCCAAGCTATTAAGTAAATCATTGGCTTCTTCAATAAACTTATCTCTAAATTGCGAAAAGTCGTTTTTTGTATCAGGTTCCATAATTGTTTTTTTATGAGCGTGAATATATTTTCTTCCTATTGTAAAGGTATATTAAGGAATGTGAGGAAGCGTTAACCTAAAATATGGTTTGCATCTTTAGGAGGGATGGTTTTTTACTGCCCAAAAGTATGGGGGCTCTTTTTTGCAATTTCATAGTACTTAATTTCAATTGTTTTCTATTTTTGCTAATGTAGTAAAGCGGAGAAACGATGTATGATATAATAGGAGATGTACATGGCTATATGGCTGAATTGGAGTTACTTCTAACAACAATGGGCTATAGTTCAAAAGCTGGTTTTTGGTCGCATCCCACCCGAAAGGCAATTTTTGTTGGTGATTTTATCAATAGAGGTCCTAATTCGAAAGGAGTTCTATCACTTATTCGTAAGATGGTGGAGGCGAAAAGTGGTTTTGCCATACTGGGTAACCATGAATTGAATGCTATTTGTTATTTTACATATAATTCAGCGGGAAAACCACTTCGTCATCCATCAATGGCAACCGCTTTTGAGCTCGATCAAATTAAGATGGAGTATAAAGTAGAAGCCAATCCAATTAATATGGAGCTTTTTGAGCGCGATATTAAATGGCTTAGAAAGCTGCCGTTTTACTTGGAGTTCAATGGCTTTAGAGTTGCTCATGCTTACTGGAATGATGAAGCGATAGCAGTTATTAATCAAGCACACGAAGACGGCAAGCTCAAGAAAGTTCATTTGAGGAAAATTACAGATAAACATTCCGACGAGAGTAAAGCAGTTGCTCAGATTACTCGAGGAATAGAGTTTCTTTTACCACACGATTTCTCCATTAAATGTAGCAAAAACGTTAAGCGTCTCTCTTTTCGTGTTAAATGGTGGCTTTCGCTTGAAGGTAAAACCTTTAGAGAGAGCAATTTTGGCAATAAATTTAGTCTGCCCGAAATAACCATTCCCAAAGAGTTTTTTGATACCACCTCTATTTATTATCAAGAGCCATATAAGATTTACGATTCCCAACAACCCATTTTATTTATTGGGCACTATTGCCTTGGTGGTGGGAAGAATCAGTTTCCAGCGCCCAATGTTTGTTGTGTTGATAGTTGTGTTGCATCGGGAGGTTCACTTTCTGCTTATCGGTATGACGAAGGCGATACGGAGTTGCATTACCATAAAATGGTGAGTGTGGTGGGTAAAAATCATCCGTTATACGAAAAAACAGGCTCTGTTATTTAACCATGTTTGGTTTTAAAATGCCATTCTTATTAAACGTTTTACGTGTGGTAAAGAGAATTCCCACAGAGATGCTTAGTACGGTTGAAGCAAGAATGGCAATCATGATAGCAATTTGATATTTAATGGCCACCAAGGGAATGGAGCCTCCGAGTATTTGCCCAGTCATCATGCCTGGAAGCGAGACAATACCCATGGTTGCCATATTAGCAATGGTTGGGTTTAGAGCGGAAATAAAGCTTCGTTTGATAAATGGCAACATGGCCTCAAATTGTGTGGCGCCCAAGGATAAGTTATACAAATAGAGATTTTCTTCTTTCTTTAAAGAGTGGTAGAAATCGCCCAAACCCACTACATTCGCTCTTAACGAGTTGCCCAAAAGCATACCTCCAATGGCAATAATGTATTTTGCATCAAAGATAGAGTTTATGCGCACAATGAAGAAATTGAAGTAGAGAACAACGAATAGGTTAGCCACCATAAAGGAGAATAGAACGGGCAACAGAAATTCTTTTCTGTTGAGTTTGGAGTGATTGATAACCGAGAATGAAGCCACGGTAATCATTACTAAAAACCAGAGCAGATTAATAAACCCGTTGTTGTAAATGAAGAGGTATTGTAAAAACAGACCCACCAACAAGAGCTGCACCACCATTCTAACAGTAGAAATTAGCAACCCCTTTTCTATACCAAGTTTAAACTTACGAATAATAATAAATGGAATAATGAGCAAAACGGCACATGCAGCCATTGAGAATATGGATAAATCTTGTGCTCCGTTCATGGTTTTTCGAGTTCAATGGTTTTTAATTCAACGTTTTGTGGCAAAAAGTCATCGTGCGAGATGTAGATGACAGTAAACTCTTTGTTTTGAAAGAAATAGTTAAAAACCTTCTCTTTAAGTGCTTTGTCGAGAGCGGATGTGAACTCGTCGAGCAAGAAGATTTTACGTTTGAGCAAAAGAGCGTTTATAAGCGCCACGCGTTGTTTTTCACCACCTGAGAGCTCATCAATGCTTTTCTGGAGAAGAGCTTCTGGAAGATTGAAAAAGGCCATAAGTGGCTTTATTTCGTTGGTAGAAGCAATTTTGTTTTTGAGATTCTCTTTTAGTGAGAGTGTGCTGTTGAAGAGAGCTGAAACTTTGCCGTTGCCAATGGAGAGATCTTGACTTACATAGGCTATTTGTTTGCGTATGTCCCACACGGTTTTGTTGGTAAGCGGTTTTTGATTGAAGTAGATAGTTCCAGTATCTGGCTCCTCAAAGCCTAAGATAAGACGAAAAATGGTCGTCTTGCCAATGCCAGAACGACCACTTATATTTACTTTATCACCTTGATGAATCTCGAAAGAGAAGTTGGATAATATAAATTGTTTCGAAAATTGCTTTGAAACATTTTCAAATTTCAACATAAATTCTGTGTACTCTAATGGTTACTAGTTTGTTCTGTGCTTTTATTTTACCCCGTTACTGATGAGAAGTGGGATGTAGGCTCTGTCGTTGTCGTCAATGTGATTGGTGATTAAACCTTTAAGAAATTCAACAACCTCATGATTGATTGCTTTAGTGCCGTCAATTAAGCTTTTTTCGATCTCAATAAGATCGTTTATAAGATTGCAGTGTTCTTCTTTATGATTTTCCAAATTGCTGAAATTGTGTAGTTCTAGCAGATTCTCTTCGTGATGGATGTGAAGGAGTGTATTCTTTGTGATGTTTTGCATAAGCACAATAAGCTCATCGTTGTTGTCTTTTTTATCCAGATGTAGTATGAATTCGGCAACAGATTCAACGAGACCTTTGTGTTGCGTATCAATACTTTCGATGTTGGTATTAAAAGAATCGTTCCATAAAAGTGTTTTCATGTATCGTAGAGTTTTAATTTTTAAACTGGACTTTGATACGGTGTGGTTTTCTAATAGTTTCTTGTAACTATTATTTTTGACTAAAAGTTTTTAATTATTCTGAATTGTTGGAACCTCTATTTCTGTTGATGATTGAGGGATGGTTGTTCGTGGTTTTGGTTGTTGAGTTTGCCGAATTTACCATACGAAAGAATTCGCGTGCTAAATTCGGCTAGCTTGGCTTACATTACGACAATATTGGTTGTCGTTGTACAACTTCTTTCGAGACATAAATTGTTTTGTTGTCTACTTGTGAGTTGTTGGTGTCTTGCGGTGCGTTAACGGAATTTGCAATTTGCAAAGAGAGGCTATCGAGCATCTCATAGCGCTTACTATACATTGATCTTTTTTGCGATTTGACTTCTTGAATGCTTTTGCGAATAGGAACGAGTGGCAATTCGTACCAGTCATCATTAATACTATGCCCACCCGCTTCGAGCCAGAATTTATTGTAATCGAAGGAGATATTTTGTTTCCAAGGGAGATTGATGAGGTGTTTGTTTATGGATACGTGAATGCTCCTTCCAATGCCATAAATTGTTTGAAGACCTAAGTTGCGCAGTAATTCTTGCGACGTATAAAAGATAAATGCATTAGGACGAAGTCCGTGAAGCAGTTTTTGAGTTAGCTTAAATGCCTCGTCTACTTGTTGGCTTTTGTGACCTTGAATACAGCCTACTATACCTGCCCATTCGCCTTTTTTAATCTCTTCAAATGAAAATGCCACCGAGGTAACCCTTCCGCCCAGTTGTTCGCAGTCGAAGGAAAGTGCCAACTCGCCCTCTTTTCTAAAGCCTTCGCTATAACCAAGTACCAAAAAGCCTTCATATTGATTCTCGAATATAAATCGCGACACAACAACACCTTCGGGGTTAGCCAGAACTTGTGCTAATAGTCCTCCTTTATTTTCCATAAATTTATACGTATCGAGAAGGACTTTAACTTTCTGGTTTTTATTCCACTTTATTGAGATGTATGGTCGGAATGGTTTAACTACCATACGAGGCCTCTGTTGAGCAATGTTGCTAAGTTCTGGTGATTTAAACGTTGCAAACCATTTGACAGCAAATTTGAAATTTAGGAGTGAAAACCAAACCAATTTTCGTTGCTGTTTGCTGCGATATTTAGGTGTGCGATTGATGTAGCCATTTGCTGCGAGTTCCCATGCTGTTATGGGTGTGGCAATGAGTGGAATATTGGCAAAAAAGTTTTTTACCCTTAGGCTAAATGGTGTTTTCATTTGAAGCTTGTATATGAAAATGAGACTTGTAAAGTTTGGTGCGAAACTACAAAAAAAATGAGTTGGAACAAAGAGTGTTAACGGTTATTTCTTTTGTTGTATGGGCAGCGTGAGGGCGTAGTTGGAAACCCCACAGCTTCTAATTCAACAAGCTCAGCAACTGCGAACTTGTTGAATTAGAAGCGAGGAGTTGGAGCTGTAGACCGACAGCAGGGGCGGTGTAACACAAGACTTGAGGTAAAAGTCTAGGATTCAGTTGTGCCTAGGACGCCCCAGATGGCACGCCCAAGAGAGGAAATGTAGCTGATTTTTAAACTGTTGCAGAAGTGGGTATGTTATTTGATATATGGGTTTTGGGGTAAATTGATGACCCTATAATTCGCGGCTTTCAATTGTATAAGGGCTTCGGGTGTGGGCTTATTCTTAAAAATAATAAACGACATTAAGGCTGGCTCCATAATGCTTATTGTGCTTAATGTGTTGAGTGTAAGGGTTATAAGTTTTGTTTTGAGCTTAAGTAGCGTAAATTTATTGGCGGGTGTATTTTCCATTCCTTTGAGGTAGATGGTGTTCATTTTTTTGTAGGCTATGGTGGGGTAATTTAAGCCCAGAGCAACTTTTTCGACTTCACGAACCGACAATTTATAGACATAATTTCCAACATCTTCATAGGTGTGACGTTTTAGTTTTGTTCCAGTGAGCAACTTAAACAGTCCCAAAAAATTCATCAAATGCAACGATTTTCGGAAAAGCATTTGAATAAAATTACTGTAAATATACTGATCAACTGGTTCTAGTAAAACAATGCCCTGCTTTGAAACTCGCAGCATTTCATACAACGCTTTCATTGGTCGCGGAAAATGGTGATAGGCCTCTTTGCACAAAGCAAAATCGAACTCATTGTTGGAAAAACTTAAATTCTCAGAATTCTCTTTCTTATATTTTGAGATGATTCCCAGTTCCAAACCTTCTTTAAGCAGAATGTCTGAAATATCGGTAGCTGTAACATCAAAACCTTTACTTTGAATATAGGCTGCATCGCTCCCATATCGGCCATCGCCAACAGTTAACCATTGCGACTCTTGATATGCTTTGAGCAGAGGATTAATGATTTCATTTCGCTCCTTAATACCAATGTAATTGAGTGTATTTTCATTGAACCAGCTTTGAGCTACAGTGGCCATTTTTCCGCCACGTGCGTATTCGGTAAAACCTTGTTCGTGATTTTTATAACTCTGTTCGTGAAACGTATTCTCTAGCATAATTGTAAATCTATATTTGATATATCAGCTAATACAAAAATATAAGTATTATGCAATATAAAACTAAAAATTAATTTTAAATCGGTATTTGCTTATAACTGAGCTTATAACCATATTTTAATTCTTGGAGTTTTGAATAATGGAAATGGCTTATATTACTTGTTTTCCTGATGACTCAGAAATTACGTATTGCCTACGCTTGCACACTTATGGTACTATCTAAAAAAAAGAGCGCCTGATTTTTCAACCAAACGCTCTATAATATTTAATAAAATTGATTTAATATACAATCTCTTTAGGATCGGTACCGTATGTGTTTTCGCCTCTATCACCTTCGGTAGCTGCAAGGATGATGTTGTAAATAGGAATTAGACAATACCAACCGCTTTTGCCAATGTCGTGCATTCTTCTGATGGCAACACCAATAGTTGGAAGTAATACCGCCAAAGAGTAAAGTGTGCCTAATAATTTAAAGTCGATTAAATTACCAATTATGGCAAGAATAAATGAGATTATTGTGCTTATAAGAATAAAATACCAATACTCACTTCTTCTTGCACGACCCGTAAAAACTGTGTACTTACTTAATACTAATAGAAACCAATTCATTTTTTATAGATTTATAGTTTGCCTTACTCTTAGGATTTTCAGATACTCCCTGTTTTTTGAGTGATGTTTCAGCTCCACTTTAATTACAGGAACTAAAGTAAAACTTTTTTTATTTAAAACAAAAATATCTGTTTATAATTGAGCAAAAGGTGCACGAAGTTTCTTTTACTCCACCTTATTATCCTCAAAAACCTTTTTAGCAATTTCTACATCTAAGTTAGCACTAGGGCCAGCAATACAACCACCTTGGCACGCCATAACTTCAATGAACTGAAACGGTGCAGCCTTTTTGCGGGCGTAGGCTTTTAGCAGGTTTATCTGTTTTTTATTTATACCATCTACGAGGTAGTCTTTGAAATCTAAGTTGGGCTTATGCAAACGAATAGACGCCGTTACTCCACCCGCAATGGCGTAGTTTCTGCCATGGTTGAGAATTGAGTTATCGAGCGCCGAATGGTTAGTTTCATCTACCTGTATATCATAACCCTGCATCATACAGGCAAGTTCCTCAAAGGTCATCACATAGTCTACCAGTCCCGAATCCATTGCCTCTTTGCGCTTAGCCACACAAGGCCCAATAAACATAATTTTGGCATTCGGATGTTGCTCTCGCGCCAGTTTAGCGGTGTAAAACATTGGCGATCCCGTATGCGAAACATAAGGCAAAATGTCTGGAATATGTTTGCGCGCCGCCTCCACGTACGATGGGCAACACGAGGTTGTCATAAACGGCTGTCCCTCGGCCAACTTCTCTACCAGCTCAGCCGCCTCGTTTTCGGTAGTTGCATTGGCGCCTTTAGCCACCTCTATAACGTTGGTGAAACCAAGCTCTTTTATGGCTTGCAGTATATTTTCGAGTTTGGCTTTAAACTGTCCCTGAATAGAGGGCGCCACAATGGCCACAATCTCGCGCTTCTTCTTCATCTCATAAATCACCCGTAGCATGTCGGTGGTTTCTAAAATAGAGCCAAACGGGCACGCCGTGATACATTTTCCGCACAATATACAGTTGTTCCAGTCGATGCGTTCCTTGCCATTTTCATCTTTATGAATGGCATTTACTGGACACGCCTCTTCGCACGGAACAGGCATATAAATAATGGAGTGATACGGACACACCTTCTGGCATAAACCGCAGTTCACGCACGTTTTAGGGTCAATATGTGCCTGTCCGTTGGTATCGTAATAGATAGAACCTTTTGGACAATTCATTTGGCACGGACGCGCAATGCACCCTTTACATAAATTTGTAACCACATAATTCACCTGCACACAGCTCGTACACGCCTCGTCTACCACATTGAGCACCTGTGTGTTCCGCTCCTTGCGGGCAATAGACTTAATCACGTATTCCGATAGCGGTCTTAATTCATCCCTATCTTCCACCACCGTGTAGCCCAAAAGTGCCATAATTTTATGCTTGGCCACCACACGCTCCTTATGAATACAACACCTCATACTGGCCTGTTTACGCGGGTTTCGGATGTATGGAATCATATCAATCTCCTCAAACAACCTATCCTCTTTGTAAAGCCCTGCCATAGTGGAGAGCAATTCACGCCTTATAATTAGAGTATTATTTACAATAGCCATGTTCAAAATTTAAAATCGAGCGCAAAAGTAACCTCAAAAGCCCAAAATAGAAAGTTTATCCTACCAAAATGTCTTATTTATAGTCACTCTAAGCAACAACACTTTTTAAGATTTGAGTTCATTTTGGGCGTGTCATCAGGTGGCGTCTCACTATTTTTTACGTATCTCTATTTAATTTTCGTTTTATTTTTTCTTGCCACCTGCTGTCGGTTCGTCGCTTCAACTCCTCGCGCTTTGGTTCCGACAAGCTCCACCAAAGCGCTGTGGGGTTTCACGCTTTGCACCTCACGCAAGGC
>JAYVSA010000496.1:0-6442 GCA_043775765.1 Breznakibacter sp.
GCACGAAGGTTAAAGATGATGGTTTTCAGTACTTAGACAGGCTCATTGGCTTTTGCAGATCGAATGGCATCTATGTTCTCTTGGATATGCATGCGGCTCCAGGATACCAAAATCCGGGCGACCATAGCGATAATGTGAATTCCAATTCCTCTCAGCCTCGTGGATCTGTTACCTTTTGGGATGGTAACAGCATTGCGGTGGCATCGGCCGTTTGGAAACATATTGCCAACTACTACAAAAATGAACCTGTTGTGTGGGGATACGACCTCATTAACGAACCAGTGCCACAAGATGGCCGCGAATACGAACTGTTACCTTCGCTTATTACGCTTAAAAATGCCATACGTGAGGTAGATACCAATCATATTATTGTGGCCGAAGGTAGCTGGTGGGGCTCTGATATGCAAAAACTCGATTGGCAAGATTCTCAGGTACAATCGAAAACGGGCATCAAGGCTCAGTGGGACAGCAAGTTGGTGTATGAAACACACCACTACTCTACCGACTTATCGTTGCTTACACCTCGTTTGGCTATTACCAATAAACTAAACATTCCGTTAATTATGGGCGAATATGGCGAGAGCGATAATACCAATTTGCGCAAAATGAGCGATTGGTGTATTGCCAACAATGTAGGCTACTTTCCGTGGTCGTTCAAGAAAATGTCGTTCGATAAATGCCTGTGGACCATTAATCCAAACGCCAATTACAACAGCGTAAAAAACTACATTAACAGCGGTGGCACCTTGCCTGCCAATGCTTACGCCAACATGATAAGCTTTTGCCAAAATAATATTGCCAACGGTGCGACAGGTATTATATATCATCAGGACTTCTACGATGCTATAAAATACACTCTACCAACTTATGTAGCACTGCCCGCACTTATACAGGCCGAGAGTTATGCCTACATGAGTGGCATTCAAGTTGAAACAACATCGGACACCAATGGCGGCCAAAACGTGGGCTTCCTCGATGCAACCGACTGGCTCGATTATACCATTAACGTTCCCACCTCTGGAAGTTACAAAATAGAGTTTCGCGTGGCCAGCTTAAACGGTGGCGGACAACTTACCACCTCTGTAAATGGTGCCACTCTTGCCACTACAAACATTGCCAGCACCACGGGGTGGCAAACCTGGACAACCATAAGCCAACTAGTAACCCTCACCGCTGGCAACCAAAAACTTAGAGTAACCGTAAACACTGGCGGTTGGAACTTTAACTGGCTAAATATCAGCAAAGAGATCACCACCAGCCTTTTCCCAAAAGTAGTGCCCGCTATCAATGTTTATCCAAATCCTGCCACCAGTTCTATATTTGTAACTGGGGTAAACGATGATGCAATTCTTAAAATATTCAATTCCTCTGGCATCTTAATGAGCCAAACACAAGGCAATACCGCCTCCGTAGCGGAGCTCACCAAGGGCCTTTATGTACTTCAAAGCCGCTCCGAGCAGCTGGTTCAGCAAATTAAGTTTATCAAAAGATAGAACATTCAAAATAGCATATTGAATGGCAGGAGAGCAATCTTCTGCCATTTTTTTTGGCAACACAAACCACTTCTGGCTATCTATTTGGGCATGCCTGCAGGGGCAATTTCTGGCCACGCCAAGTCCTAGACCAACATAAAAAAAACCTATTACTTTGCCCCTGCTGTCGGTCTGTGGCTCCAACTCCTCCCTCACGCACCGCAGTTGCTGGACGTTCTAAATAGACAGCTAACTTGACGGCATTAATTCAATGGAAAAATCATTATATTAGCCAACCATTTTATAAAGACAGTATCTCGATGAAAAATAAATATGTAAATTTTGTTTCGGATAACCATTTATTGGAATGCATTGGAAATTTACACAATGCGTATCTTAAGGCAAAAAAGAATATAACCAAGAAAAACTTTTATAGTAATAAGGTTGATACAATCAAGTTAACTTTTGATGCAAAATTCAATAATATCGACGAGGAGAGTCTTATTGAGGATGAAATTCTACGACAAATTGACAAGTCAATTAATAATTCCATAGGAACTTTTCACGAACAGATTTTAGGAGGCATTTCTGGTTATGAAGCTGGTAAATTGAGCGGATACGACATAAAAGCTAAGGATAATACTCTGTTTGCCGATATCAAGAACAAACACAATACAATGAATAGTAGTTCTTCTGAAAGCTTGTTTCAAAAACTAAAGGGCTACGCAGATACTCACAAAAAAGCCAAGTGTTATTGGGTTCAAGTGTTAGCAAAAAGCAGTTTTAATGAATTATGGACAGGTGATATTAACGGCAAAGAATATACACATAGCAGAGTATTTAAAATTTCGGGCGACCAGTTCTATGCCTTGCTATCGGGTGAGGACGATGCGCTTTTTCAACTTTACAAGGCTCTACCCATTGCAATTGAAGATTACATGAAACTAATTGATAAAAACAACACGAAAACGCTCAACTCTGCAGTTGATGAAATCAAAGCTGAAATCATAAATTCTAATCGAACTATTCTTGACCAAATAACATTTGAAAATTATAGCTATTATTTAGGCTTTGATAAGTTGTAATATCTATTTAAGAAATTTACAATTGAGTAACCCACTTCTTTGCCTAGATTTACTGGTACAGCATTTCCAATTTGTTTATACTGCTGAGCACTTGACCCTACGAAATTCCAATCATCTGGGAATGTTTGAATCCGCGCATACTCTCGCACAGTAAAAGGCCTAGTTTCATCAGGATGACAACGTTCCGTTTGTTTCTGAGCTGGGCTACAAGTTAAGGTTAAGCAGGGTTCATCCCAACCAATTCTTCGTGCAATTCCAGTTTTCCAACCACCAAGATAGAAACTTCCACCCATAAACTTTTTTTGTATTTCTTCTGGCAAATCGCGCCAATAGCCTTTGGGCGGTACTAAATCTAATACTTCAATCTTACTTTTTGGGTATTTTGCTCCGCTGGATTTAGGTACATTATCATCAAACAATTCACTTTTTTTAAGTGCATCAGCTAAAGTGTAAACTTTTTTATATGGTTTGGGATATTCATATTTAACGTCAATATCTTTTCTAATCCCAACTAAAATGATTCGTTCTCTCTTTTGAGGAACTCTAAAATTAATCGCTTTTAGTACTTGTACTGGAACAACATTATATCCGATTTCATCCAAAATCGAAATCATTCCTTGAAGAGTTTGTCCTTTCTCGTGACTTAGCAGTCCCCGAACATTTTCGCCAATACAAATTGGAGGGTTTACTTCTTTTACTACTCGAGCAAATTCATAAAAAAGAGTACCTCTCGCATCTGCTAAACCTAGTTTTTTGCCCGCATAACTAAAGGCTTGACATGGAAAACCACCTGTAACAACATCTACTTTATTATGGTATTCTGAAAAATCAAACAGTTTTATATCTCCTTCTAACACTTTCCAATTTGGTCGATTATTCCGCAATGTCTGACAGGCCCATTTGTCAATTTCATTCAAAGCAACACATTTTAAACCTGCTTTTTCCATTCCAACAGCCAAACCACCTGCTCCGGCAAATAATTCCAGAACAGTATAATTATTATAGGGCTCAACAAAGTTAGAATGTGTTTCTGTAGTGTTTAAATGAAGAAATTCGGAAAATAAAGTTTTCACCTCTTCTGTCTTATACACTCTATAATTACTTATAGGTTCTCTAACCGCAGACAGTTTACCTTCCCTATCCCACCTTCGTAAAGTTTCTTTACTTTTACCTAGTAATTCTGAAGTTTCAGTAAGTGACATATAATCATTCATAACCAAGTTGCTTAACATTACACAATGGTTACAAATATAGGGATAAAATCGACAATATTCCTACTGAACAAAAAAAGAACACTCCTGCTTACCGTTCTAAATTCCACACACCTACAAACCCACCACTCACCAGAGCCACAAATTTAATTTAACCACCTAGTTAAATTAAATGGTAAAATATTTGGTCAACAAAAAAACTAGACCTACTTTTGACCATTCGGTTAAATGATAAGGTTAAACCAAATAGATACCAATAAATGAAAGAGGAAAACTCTAATACAGAACAACTTATACTCAATGCGGCTCGTGAAGTATTTGTAAAAAACGGCTTAGATGGGGCGCGAATGCAGGACATTGCCGACAAAGCTGGTATCAACAAAGCACTTTTGCACTACTATTTTCGCAGTAAAGAGAAGCTTTTTGACCGTATATTCATGGAGAGTTTCGGCAAAATGTTTGAAGGCGTTAGAGAGTGCTTTGCTACGGAAGGATCTCTTGAGCGACTGATACGCACTTTCGTTCCGCTCTATCTTAAAACCATGAGAGATAATCCATTTTTACCAGGTTTTGTAATGCACGAAATAAGCAATAGGCCTGAGAGAATGAAAGTTTTGATGCTAAAGGGTGGTGCGCAACCAAACTACATTGTTAAAACCATAAAAGAGGCAACCGAGCAGGGATTAATATATCCATTATCTGCTGGAGAGCTAATGATGAGCATGGTTGGTTTGTGCGTGGTGCCAATTATTGGGAGACCAATTTTCAAGTCGTTTTTCTTTAACGACAACGATGAGGATTACGACAAATTTCTTCTTGAGAGAGACAAAAGAGTATTGCAATTTATATTCAACGCCATATATATCAATCCGCCAAAAGCATAATATTATACAAATGAAAAAAGGATTCTTACTAATTACTGCATTACTAGCCCTACAACTAACCATTTATGCGCAAGAAGTTTCGCTTAAAGAATGTTGGCAATGGGCTAAAGATTACTATCCAAAAGCGAAAGACCGAAAGGTGCTTTTAGATAACTCTACCCTGCGAATTGAGAACTTGAAAACAACGTGGTACCCCAAAATGAACCTCAACGGGCAAGCAACGTGGCAAAATGAGGTTACCGCAATAAGTAACCCATTGTTTAAAGCTACTCCGCCCAACAAAGACCAATACAAGGCAACGCTCGATATAAACCAAACCATTTATGATGGTGGCGTTACACAGGCCAAGCGTAAAATTGAAGAGGCTAACTCTGCTACTGAAATAATAAATCTCGACATTGAGCTTTACAATATTCAGAAAAATGTGAGCGACATATTCTTCTTAACCAAATCGTTAGAGGCTCAACAAGAACAAATTACACTTACAAAAGAGAACTTAACGGCACGTTCAAAAGAGTTAGAAGCGGGTGTAAAAGCGGGCTCGGTATTGAAGAGCGAACTAAGTGTATTAACGGTAGAAATACTTAAACTGGAGCAAAAGCAGTTTGAGGTGGAAGAGGGAAAAGCATCGGCCATAGCCACTTTAGCGCTACTAACGGGTAAACCAATGAGTGCTGAAACAACCAAACTTTCGATGTTTGAAATACCAGCTATTTCTGCCGAAAACAAACGACTTGAATATCAACTTTTTGAACAACAAAAGCAGTCGATGGAGTTGCAAGCAAGCTTAGCTTCAAAAAACCGCATGTTTCAGGTTAATGCTTTTGGGCAAGGCGGTTACGGAAACCCTGGTCTCAATATGATGAAGGTGGAATGGGCGCCAATTGTGTATTTGGGCATTAAGGTACAATGGAATATTTGGGACTGGAATCAAACCTCACGTCAGAAGAAGATTGCTTTAGAGAGCCGAATGTTGGTAGATGATCAAAAGGCGTTATTTACACAAAACCAGGATATTAGCAGACAACGAAGCGAAAGTACTATTCGTAGATTAGAGAAATCGTTAACGCTCGACAGTGAAATAGTGAAGCTTCGCCAAGAGGTAATTAACAGCAGCAAAGCCAAATTGGCCAATGGAACTCTTAGGGCATCCGATTATGTGAATGACCTCAATGCAGAGTCGAACGCCGTATTGGAGCAGAAGATTCGAGAGATTTTACTAGACCAAGCTCGTGTGGAATTGATGCAGACATTGGGACAAAATTAGTAGAAGAAAATAGAATAGAAATAGGTTGAAATAGAAAATAAATAAGTTGAAATAGAATAGAAATAGATTAATATAGAATAGAAAATAATCGAATTAGAATAAAAAATAATTGCATTAGAATTAAAAATAATTGGAATAGAATAAATAATATCTGAGTTAGAATAAAAAATAATTAAGATAGAATAGAGATAAGTTGAGATAAAATAGAACTTAATTGAAATATAGATACTATAAAATTTAAAATAGATGAAAATAAAAGCATTAATAGGAGCAACACTAGTGTTAGTAGTTGGTTGTACGGGTGGAAAGACCAAATCGGATGCATTTGGGAATTTTGAAGCAACGGAATATATTGTTTCGAGCGAGACGAATGGTAAAGTAGTAGACTTAAAGGTAGATGAAGGTGATGCCATAAAGGCAAACACACCGTTTGCTCAAATTGACACTGTTCAGCTATCGATAAAGAAGTTGCAGTTAACCACAACTTACCAGAAGATAACGGCATCTATGGCGCAAGTTTCGG